>NZ_RAWN01000063.1:0-48101 GCF_003668895.1 Corallococcus sp. AB045 | reverse complement strand
GGCGGGGCATCGCCCGTGCTCACCTCGGCGTAGCCCTCACGGACCTTCTCCGCGACCTTCTTGTTGTACTCGCGCAGGGCGGCCTCCTCGTCCGGGAAGGCCTTCTCCTTGCGCTGCCCCGCGGTGCCGATGCGACCGTAGGTGACGATGAACGTGGCGCCCTGGACCTCGGGCATCCAGAACTTGGAGCTGTTGCCGTCGACGAATTCGAACCTGCGCATGACCCGGGAGGCTACTCCACCCGGGGGGACTTTTCCCGCGCTTCAGCCCGCGTTCGTGGCCAGCGAGCGCAGCCCCTCGTCGCGCGACACGCTGCCCGTGTAGCCCAGCTCCAGCCGGGCCTTCTCGTCGCTCACCGTCACCTCCTGGCCCGCGAGCAGCAGCTCCGTGCGGGACAGGGGCGGAGAGCTCTTGAGGCCCAGGATGTCCCAGACGAAGTCGCTGACCACGGCCACCGTCGCGGCCAGCGCGGTGGGCAGGGTCTTGTCGCCGGGCTCCACGCCCTGCGTCTTCAGGAGCGCGGTGACGAAGGCGCGGAACTCCACGGGCGCGCCGTCGGTGAGGAAGTACGCCTGACCGCCGTGCCCCTTCTCCGCGGCCAGCAGCATGCCCTCCACGACGTTGGCCACGTGGCAGGTGGACGTCAGGTAGTGCCCGCCGCCAATCCAGCGGAAGCGCCCGGACTTCACCGCGGCGACCAGCGCGGGCAGCACGGTGGTGTCCCCCGGCCCCCAGACCATGCGGGGCCGCACGGCGACGGTGGTGAACTCCGGCGAGTTGACCTGGAGCACGAGCCGTTCAGCCTGGCCCTTGGTGGACGGGTACGGGCCCACGGGGCGCTCGGGCAGCGGGTGCGTTTCGTGGAGGTTCACCATGGGGCCGCCATCCACGAGCACGGCCTCCGTGCTCACGTGCACGAAGCGCTTCACGCCTGCCGCGCGCGCCGCCTCCAGCACGGCCTCCGTGCCACGCACGTTGGTTTCGTAGAAGGCCGCGCGGGGGCCGGACATCTTCACGTGCGCGGCGGCGTGGAAGACGGTGTCGCAGCCCTCCATGCCCAGGCGCAGGCGCTCCGGGTCGGAGAGGTCGCCCTCCCATGGTTCGCCGCCCGCGGCCTGGATGGCCTGCGCGGCCTCTGGAGAACGGGCCAGCGCACGCGCTGGTTCCCCGCGCTTCGCGAGCGCCGCGAGCAGGTGCTTCCCGACGAACCCCGAGCCACCGGTGACGAACGCGCGCACGTGTGAAGTCTCCTCCGTCCGAGGACGCCGCTCCTACCACTCCCTGCGCGGGCCGGGTAGCCCGCGCCTGTCCGTCAGAACATGTCGCGCAGCGAGGGGGCGGGGCCCGAGAACAGGGCACTGGCGGTGTCGAGCGACGCGTCGTCCCCGGTCAGCATGCCGGCGAGCTGGAGTGCGCGAGGCGTGAGGAAGCCGGTGTAGAGCGGCGCCAGGGTGCGCACGTGCAGCTTGAGGCGGCCCTCGCCGCCGGGCCGGACGCGGGCGGTGCCGCCCTCCACCTCCAGCACGAAACGCCCCGTGTTCTCCGGGAGGAGGTCGTCCTCCACGTCCAGGTGGAGCGCGCCGGACAGGCCGGGAGCGAAGCCGCGCGCCTCCAGGGCCCGGGGGACGTCCAAGAGGCGAGTCATCCAGTGCATGGAGAGCTTCACCTGGTAGGTCTGTTCGCGCAGCAGCGCGAGGAGCGGTTCGTCCGCGCCGCCGAACCACATCACGTCCCGCGCCAGCGAGCGGTGGTCGCCCAGGAAGCGCAAGAGCCGTCGCGCGGCGGCGGGTGTGGTGGCGGTGAAGTCCGTGAGCTTGAGGACCTGCGTGGGCACGGCGCCCTGGGGCGAGAGGCTCCGCACGAGGTACACGTAGCCCTCCACGCCGGACGCGCCCTCCACGACGTAGCCATAGGCGGTGTCGCCGCGGGGCGTGCGCACGCGCCGCCAGATGTAGTCCCCTCGGTCCAGCCAGCCGTGGTGCTGGGAGGCGAAGCGCCGGTAGCACGCCTCCACCGCCGCGTCGTCGGACGGGCGCATGGGACGCAGGATCAGCGAGCGTTCCCCCAGCTCCAGCGAGGCTGCTTCGACGTGGATTTCGTAGCGCGCGCCGGAGACCTCGTAGCCCACGCGCCGGTAGAGCGGCTGGGTCGCGGGGTAGAGGACGGAGAGGGGTGCGCCTTCGTCGCGCATCTCGCGCAGGAAGTGATGGAAGAGGCGCGTGGCGGCGCCGGCGCCCCGGTGCGCGGGAGCGACGCCCACGCCGCCCACGCCGATGAGGGGCACCGAGCGGCCCCCCAGGAACTGGCCCATGCGGATGAGGGTGAGCGTGGCGGCCACGTCACCGTTCACGCGCAGGATGCGCAGCGAGGACTCGGAGAAGTTCTTGCGCACCACGGTCTCGGAGTCCGCGAGCGGCATGGCGAACGCCTGCGCGGTGATGTCCGCGATGGCGGCCAGTTCCTGCTCATCCTTCGGCGGTCCGTAGGCGTCCGTCTCCATTCCGCATCCCCTTGTTTTGCGTCAGGCGGCGCAGCATGGCGCAGTGGAGGGAGCACGGGAAAGGCCGGGCGGATCCGCTGTCACTTCGTGGGCTTCGGGGCCGGCGGCAGGCGTCCGTACTTCCGCAGGGCCTTCACCAGCCGCTCGGGTGGCAGGCCATGGACGCGGACGCTCTGGAAGCCGGTCATCGTGTCGGAGGCGAGCATCGAGTTCAGGATGGCCTCCTGGGTGGCCTGCACGGTGGCTTCGAAGAGGGGGCTCATCCGCTCGTTGTCGAGCATGGAGACCGGAGCGACCTCCGTGGAGCTCACGGGCTGGGTGGAGAACGCGAGGAAGATGTCGCCGGAGGAGTTCTCTCCCAGGCCGCCCATCTTCCCAATCGCGAGAGGCACGCGCCGGGCCACGCGGTCGAGCTGGTGCGGCAGGAGCGGCGCGTCGGTGGCCACCACGATGATGATGGAGCCCATGCCTTCCGGAGGAGGCGGACCGGCGCTGGCTCGCCGCGAGCAGGGCGGCAGGTTGACGCGGTAGGGGCCTTTGGGAGGGGCGTCTCCGAAGTAGCAGGAGCGCAGGTCGGGGATCTCCTCGCCCACGGGAGCGCCCGCGACGGAGAAGAGGCGGCGGCTGCCGTAGTTGCACTGCACGAGCACGCCGAGGGTGTAGCCGCCCTGCTCCGCCGGGAGCTTGCGGGAGGCCGTGCCGATGCCGCCCTTGAAGCCATGGCAGATCATGCCCGTGCCGCCGCCCACGGAGCCTTCCGCGACGGGGCCCGGACGCGCGGCGTCGAGCGCCTGCATCGCGTGCAGGGGCCGGACGTGGAAGCCATCGATGTCGTGGAGGAAGCCATCCCAGGTCTCCGCGACCACGGGCAGGCCCAGCTCCCAGGTGAGGTCGCGCTTCTGAGCCCAGGCGATGACGCCTTCGTGCACGGCGCCCACGGCGTGGGTGTCGCTGATCATCACGGGACCGGAGAGCAGGCCGGACTCCTTCACCCAATGGGTGCCGGTCATCTCACCGCTGCCATTGAGGTCAAAGGTCGCCGCGAAGACAGGCTGCGCCACGGCCTCGCGGCCCCGGGGCAGCACTGCGGTGACGCCGGTCCGGACGGAGGCACCCGTGTTCAGCGTGACGTGGCCTACTTCAACGCCCTTCACGTCGGTGATGGCATTGAGCGCACCGGGCTGTCCGCCGAAGGGGATGCCCAGGTCACTGGACCGAGGACGGGCAGTGCTTGTGATTGGCAGGAGGCACAGCAGGCCCAGGAGGACGGCGGGACGAAGTTCCATGGGCCTGGGTTCTACACCTCGACGAACTTTCCTCCCACGATGCCTGTCTGTTCCAGTGCGGCCTTGAGGACTTCATCGACGATGAGCGCGGGCCGCCATCCCCAGAGGCGGAACACGCGCTCGTCAACGACCTTTCCCTTATCGATGCGCAACCCGCCGATGTCTCGATATTCCCCCACCTTCTCGGGCTGACCGTCTTCAGGTCTCCAGAACTGGACCTCTTCAGTCGCCACTTCATCAATGCAGCGGACCGTGCGCGCCGCGACCAGAAGAAAATAGGGCTCGACCTGCCCCTCGACCTGCACGGGAAAGAGCTGCACGTCGTTGGGGGCCAGCGTCCGAAAAACTTCTGCGGCCCGAGTACTGAGAACGGGCGTGACCCCTACGCCAGCGGAGGTGAAGTCCAGGGGATTCCCAGGACGGGAGAGTGGAATATGCAGCGGGCCTGGGTCGGGGATGAACACCCCATCTGTGAACACCCAGGGATCCTCCAATGGTCGACCGTCAGCATGGGTCGGTGTCTTGAAGTACCAGCGCCCCGGTACGTACGCGTCAATGAACAGGTCGAAGAACCGTCGTTCCATTGCGCCTCCACCTCACGGATCCGACAAGACCACCCGGTTCTACACTTCGACGAACTGTCCTCCCACGATGCCGGTCTGTTCCAGTGCGAACTTGAGCTGTCCATCCAGGATGATGGGCAGCAGATATCCCCAAGGACGGAAGACGGTGGCGCTACCCACCTTCGAGGTGTCGATGCGCAAGCCGGAAACGACGTGGTACTCCCCCACCTTGTCGGGACGACCATCGTCGGGTGTCCAGAGCCGGGCCTCTTCGCAGGTGGCATCGTCGATGCAGCGAATCACGCGTATCACATTGAGCAGGTAGAACGGCTCGGTTTGGCCCTGGACTTCCACTGGAAAGAGCTGCACGTCGTTTGATGCCAGCTCGCGGAATACAGAAGCGATGCGCCCACTGACGATGGGCGTTCCAGCCACTGTCGTCTTATCGAAGTCCAGCGACTGTCCCGGCCGGGATAGCGGCACACGCAGGGGCCCAGGGTCCATGACCGTCTTCCCGGACACGAACGCCCAGATGTCCGGAACCGGTTTCCCATCCACATCGGTGGGCTCCCGCAGATACCAGCGGCCCGGTGCATCAATGTCGATGTCGAGTTCGAAGAAGTGTCGCGGCATGGTGGCTCAACCCTGGGGGTCCTTCGTGATGAGCTTCCGCAGCTTGGTCCCAGCAGTCACGAGCTCTTTCGCGATCGTCGCCAGTTCGTCAACCAATGCGGCACGGCACTGCCCGGCGTCCTGGCATCCCAGCATTACACGCCGGAGCCGACGCAGGACCTCTGCGTGGTACTCACGGGGATGCGGTCCCCGGTGTCCCTGGATACGCACCTGATTCGCGGTGTCGGAGAGCTTCATTCCAGCGGTCTGGAAGAGGTCTTCGAAGATGGGCGTCCAGGGGCCGCCTGAGTGCTCCGACACCTCGTTCTTGTCCGTGCAGATGTGATGAACATCTCCCTCCGGGTCACCCTGAATCCCTCCGCCCCCGGGCCCCATGGCAACGGCCGCCACGGCGGTGGGCGCCAACGTGACGTTGAGCACTCCCGCTGACGGCACGGAGATGGAACGCACCTCACCGGCCAGTGCGCGCGACAGTTGGAACCCACCCTCCACCTCCGCCCTCAGCGCCGCCTGCGGGAAGCCCGGCATCCGGGGCCCCTGCGCCGCCACCGCGTTCCTGCCACCGAGCGCCGTCATCGCGACGATAACCAGCACCCGCGCCCCGTTGTCCCCCAGGACGCGTCCGAAGCGATGTCCCGCCTCCTTCAGCGAAGCCTCGTCCCTGGCATCCCGCGACTCATCCATGAGCCGCAAGAAGGCCTGCCCGATGTTCCACACGGGTCCGGTTCCCAGATACGCGATGAGCGAAGCCGTCAGAACAACCGCGACAAACTTGGACACGGGCTCGGGTGCGACCAGCATCACCATCGCGGTGCCAATCATCGCAGTGACCATGGTCCGCAGCGCGGCGGGGTCCATCAGGTCCTCCACCGCGTCCGCCACGCCTTCCCAAACCGTATCGAGCGCGAAGGAGAGCGCCATCGTCCGCCGCGCCATCGGCTCCAGGGGGAAGTCATTCCCCAGGCGGAGCGCCTGCCGGCCTCGAACGCCATCGACGATGCCTCCCGCCGACGCGAGCAGGGAGCGCCGGCCGTCATCCCGGACCGCGACAACCAGCTTCAGTTCAAGCACGAGCTGCGTGACCGCGTCCCTGAATGCATCCTCGTCAATACGCACCGGCTTCGTTTCCACCGGCGTATAGGCGATGGGCCTGCCCCGCCCCGTGTCGAGGTTCACCACGCGCGTCGTCGCGCAGCCTGCCGTCAGCCACAGCAGCACGGCCATTGCCCAGAGCTTCATGTGCCCTCCACGGCTCACGGATCCGACGAAACGACCCGCTCCGGCTCCAGCACCTCCCGAGTCCGCGCCCCACGCTCGATGTAGCCCGCGCCGCCTCTCAGCTCGCGTCCGTCCTCCAACACGGCGATGAGGCGGTACGACGACTCACCTCGGACGGGATAGCTCAGGGCCACGGTGTCCCCCTTGCCCATGGCGCGGTAGATGACCTGCCCGCGGTCGTGCTCGATTCGCACCTCGCGCACGTCCTGGCCGGTGCGGTTCTCCACGCGCACCTCGATCCCCGCTCGCGCGGGCCCCGTGTCGTGCAGCCACAGCGCGACCCCGGTGATGAGCGTCAGGACCGAACCCAGCACCACTCCTCCCAGCACCCATAGGAATCTCATGGCACTCCCTCATCTGTGATTGCCGTGCAGGCAACCAACGCCGCCGTTCTAACAGGTGCGTCCGCATACCCGTGCTAAGCCCAGGCTTCAGGAGGAAGCACGCCCATGCGGAAACTGACCTATTACGTCGCCAGCTCGCTCGACGGCTTCATCGCCTCGCCCACCGGTGCGTACGACTACTTCAGCACGGAGCCGGAGTACCTGGACGCCATCGCCGCCGAGTACCCGGAGACGCTCCCCGGCGGCTACCGCGCCTTCAAGGGCATCACCGGCCCGGGCAAGCACTTCGACACCGTGCTGGAGGGCCGCAACACCTATCAGGTCGGTCTGGACGCGGGCGTCACCAACGCGTACCCGCACCTCGAACACTACGTCTTCTCCCGCACCCTCACGAAGAGCCCCGACCCCGCCGTCAACCTCTCCAGCACGCCGCTCGCCACCGTGCGCGAACTGAAGGCGCGCGACGGCCTGGGCATCTGGCTGTGCGGCGGCGGCGCGCTCGCGGCCGAGCTGCTTCCCGAAATCGATGCGTTCATCATCAAGGTCAGCCCCGTCATCGTCGGCCAGGGCATCCGGCTCGTCGAAGCGGGCTTCGCGCCCCACCGCCTGCGCCACACGGGCACGCGCACGCTCGACTGTGGCGTCGTCTTCCTGAGCTACGACCACCGCAAGCCCTAGCCGGGCCGGCCGCGCGTCACGCAGGCACCCGGCCCACGCATTGGACCTGGGGCCAATGCGCCCCCCCGAGAACCGGCGAGTTCTCCACGCAGGGTGTGAGCTTCCGCCCTGCTCGGAAGCCCGGTCAGCCGGCAGGGTTGGGTGGTGGATGGATCCACCCTGTCGTTCCTCCCCGAAGTCCCCGTACCCTGCGTTACGCTGGACCGTCTATGAGGAGTCCCCTGGACGACAGTCAGCCCCCCTCGTCCGCCAGCGGTGGCGACATCGCCTACGCGACCCCCCACGCGGCTCGCGACATGGGCGCGCAGCTGGGCCTGTTCATCGACAGCGTGAAGGACTACGCCATCCTGACGCTGGATCCAGCGGGCGACATCATGAGCTGGAACACCGGCGCCGAGCGCATCAAGGGCTACCGGTCCGAGGAGATCCTCGGCCAGCACTTCAGCCGCTTCTACCCGCCCGAGGACATCGCCCGCGGCAAGCCCCAGCAGGACCTGGAGATCGTCAACCGCGAGGGCCGCTTCGAGGAAGAGGGCTGGCGCGTCCGCAAGGACCACAGCCTCTTCTGGGCCAACGTCGTCATCACCGCGATGCGCGACGCCCAGGGCCAGCTCGTGGGCTACGGCCAGGTGACGCGCGACTTCACCGAGCGCAAGCTCGCCCAGGAGCAGCTGCTGCAGAGCGAGGAGCGCTTCCGCCTGCTCGTCGAGCACATCCAGGACTACGCCATCTACATGCTGGACCCCGATGGCCGCGTCACCACCTGGAACGCCGGCGCCGAGCGCTTCAAGCAGTACAAGGCCGAGGAGATCATCGGCCAGCACTTCAGCCGCTTCTTCCCCCCGGAGGACGTGGCCCGGGGCAAGCCCTGGTACGCCCTCCAGGTGGCCGCCAGCGAAGGGCACTTCGAGGAGGAGGCGTGGCGCGTCCGCAAGGACGGCAGCCTCTTCTGGGCCAGCGTCGTCATCACCGCGCTGCACGACCCGGCAGGCAAGCTCCGGGGCTTCGCCAAGGTGACGCGCGACATCACCCAGCGCAAGCAGAACCAGGAGCGGCGCGAGCTGGAGATGCTCCGCGACGCCGTGCGCGCCCGCGACGAGTTCCTCTCCGTCGCCTCGCACGAGCTGAAGACGCCGCTCACCCCGCTCCAGCTCAAGCTCACGGCCCTGCTGCGCACCGTGGAGAACAACCCTTCCGCCACCCTGCCCGTGGAGCGCATCGCCCGCGACCTGGAGGTGGCCCGCCGCCAGGTGCGCAAGCTGTCGGACCTCATCGAGGACCTGCTGGACGTGTCGCGCATCAGCATGGGCCAGCTGCGCTTGGACCGGGCGCCCATGGACCTGACCTCGCTCGCGCGGGACGTGGTGACCCGCTACGCGCCCCAGTCCGCGCAGGTGGGGTGCACCGTCACGATGGAGGCCACCACGCCCATCAGGGGCCACTGGGACCGGGCCCGGATGGATCAGGTCATCACCAACCTGCTCACCAACGCGCTCAAGTACGGCGCGGGCAAGCCCATCCACGTCCGCGTGCGCATGGACTCCGGGCTGGCCGTGCTGAGCGTGAAGGATGAGGGCATCGGCATCCCGCTCGAGGACCAGCCGCGCGTCTTCGAGCGCTTCGTGCGCGCCGTCTCCGAGCGCAACTACGGCGGGCTGGGGCTGGGCCTCTTCATCACCCAGCAGATCATCGAGGCCCACGGCGGCATCGTCCAGGTGCGCAGCATCCTCGGCGCGGGCTCGACCTTCACCGTGATGCTGCCCCCGGGGCCGGACGTCAGCCCGGCGTCTGGCGTTCCTCCCGAGCCGTGAGGATGTAACGGTAGGGCACCACGCGCGTCAGCTCGTGCAGCGTGGTGACCCCGGCCGCCACCTTCGCCAGCGCGTCCTCCACCAGCGTGCGGAAGCCCCGCGCCCGGGCGTGCCGGCGCAGCTGGACGCCCGGCACCCCGGTGGCGATGAGCAGTTGCAGCTCCGGGTCCACCACCAGCAGTTCGAAGAGGCCCACGCGCCCCTTGAAGCCGGTGTGACGGCACGCCTCGCAGCCGTGCCCCGCCCGGGGCTGCACGCCGTCCAGGAGCGGCCCCAGCAGCGCCAGCTGATCCGCCGTCGGCGTGGTGGGCGCGGAGCACTCCGGACAGATGCGCCGCACCAGCCGCTGCGCCAGCACCGCGAGCAGCGCCTCCGCGATGTCGCCGTCCTCCAGCTTCAAACCGCGCAGGCGGCTCACCGCGCCAATGGCATCCGCAGTGTGCAGCGTGCCCAGCACCACGTGCCCCGTGGACGCCGCCATCAGCGCGGTGCTGCCCGTCTCCAGGTCTCGAATCTCTCCCACGAGCATCACGTTGGGGTCCTGCCGCAGGAGCGCGCGCAACAGCGTCAGGTGCGGCATCTGCGGCGACACCTGCTTCTGGTTCACCTTGGGGACCACGTATTCAATCGGGTCCTCCGCGGTGATGATCTTCTTGCGCCCGTCGTTGAGCCGCGCCAGCGCCGCGTACAACGTCGTCGTCTTCCCGCTGCCCGTGGGGCCCGTCACCAGCACCAGCCCCTCCGGGTTGCCGAGCAGCCGCAGCACCGTGGCCTGCAGCTCCGGAGTCATCCCCAACTTCTCCACCGGCACCAGGCCCAGCGTGGCATCGAGCAGGCGGATGACCATGTCCTCGCCCGCGGGCGAGGGCACCACGCTCACGCGGAAGTCCACGAACTTCCGCCCGGCCTCCCCTTGGTAGAGCGCCCGCAGGCGGCCGTCCTGGGGCCGCCGCTTCTCCGCGATGTCCAGCCCCGCCATCACCTTGATGCGGCTCACCACCTCCGGCAGCGAGTCCGGGGAGATGTCCGTGTACGACTGGTGGAGGATGCCGTCGACGCGGTAGCGCAGGTCCACGTCGTCCGTGTAGCTCTCCAGGTGGATGTCGGACGCGTTCTGCGTCACCGCCACCGCGAGCACGTGGTTCACCAGCTCCACCGCCGTGGGCCGTGGGGACAGCTCCGTGCCCGCCTTCAGCACCACGTCCACCGACGCGTGCTCCCCCGCGCCGAAGCCCACCTCCAATGCCGAGTCGATTTCGTAGCGGTTGAGCCGCACCGGGCGCACCGGCCGGCGCAGGAAGTCCGCGATGCGGCAGCGCACGGACTCATCCTCCGGGTCCAGCATCGCCACCGTCACGGCCTCCGTGTCGTGGGCCGCGTTCACCTTGCCCATCACCGCGACGCCCAGGCGGCGGCAGAAGGACTCGGGGAGCAGGCGCAGCGATTCACGGTCCAGCGTGAACTGGGGCAGTTCGGAGAACGGGGGTACGTCCGGGGGAGCCATGGCCCGCCGGCTTATCACGGTGCCCCTGGCGGCCTGACAGGGCTGCTATCCTCCCCGGAATGTCGCGGCCCCCCGCGGACCCTCCCGCCATGCCGTCGCTGCTGGTGTTCGCCGTGGCGGTGCTGCTGTTCGGCTCGCCGCTGCGCCGGCTGTGGCTGGCTGAAGGGGCTCCCGCTTCGCTTCCCTTCATCGTGTGGCTGGGCGTCATCGCCCTGGGCGGGTGGGTGGCGCACCGGAGCCTGCGCCCATGACGCTGGGGCCAGGCCCGCTCGTCGTCGCCTCCGTGGCCTACCTGGGCGTGCTGTTCCTGGTGGCCTACGCGGCGGAGAAGGGCCGCATCTCCCCGCGCATCACGCAGCACCCGCTGACGTACGCGCTGGCCCTGGGCGTGTACGCCACGTCCTGGTCCTACTTCGGCAGCGTGGGCTACGCGGCCCGCCATGGCTTCCGCTACCTGGGCATCTACCTGGGCCTCACGCTCGCGTGCCTGCTCGCCCCTGTGTTGTGGCGTCCGCTGCTGCGGCTGACGCGCGAGCTGCAGCTCACCTCGCTCGCGGACCTGCTCGCCTTCCGCTACCCCGGCCAGGTGACGGGCACGGCGGTGACGCTGTTCGCGCTGGCCGGCAGCCTGCCCTACCTGGCGCTCCAGATTCGCGCCGTCGTGGAGTCCGCGCGCCTCTTGAGCCCCGCGGCGGCCCCAGCGCTGGTGGGGCCCGGCTTCTGCGGCGTGCTCATCGTCTTCTCGCTCCTCTTCGGTGCCCGCCACCCTGCCCCGCGCGAGCGGCATGAAGGGCTGATGCTGGCCATCGCCTTCGAGTCCGGCGTGAAGCTGCTGGCGCTGCTCATCGTCGCGGGCTGGTGCGTGGTGTCCGTCTTCGGCGGCCTGGGCGGGCTCAATGACTGGCTCACCCGCCACCCCGAAGCGGTGGAGGCCCTCCAGCGGCCCGCGCGCGACGCGTCCTGGGCGCCGCTGCTGGTGCTCTCCACCATCGCCGCGTTCCTCACGCCCCGGCAGTTCCACGTGGCCTTCACGGAAGCGCCGGAGCGCGACGGGCTGGCCACCGTCGCGTGGGCCTTCCCGCTGTTGATGCTGCTCATCAACGCGGCGGTGCCCGTGCTGCTGTGGTCCGGCGAGGCGCTGGGTCTGCCCTGGCCCGCGGACTTCCACGTCCTCTCCGTGCCCATCACGAAGGGCGCCCCGCTGCTGGCGCTCATCGCCTTCCTGGGCGGCGTGTCCGCGGCGAGCGCCATGGTCATCGTCACCACGCTCGCGCTCGCGCCCATGTGCCTGACGCACCTGGTGCTGCCGCTGGGCACCACGCGCGGACGGGACGACCTCTACGGGTGGTTGTTGTGGGCCCGGCGCGTGCTCATCGCCGCCATCATCCTCGCGGGCTACGGCTTCTACCGGCTGCTGAACGCGCGGGCGACGGGGCTGGTGGACCTGGGGCTCGTGTCCTTCGTGGCCACCGCGCAGTTCGCGCCGGGCGTGCTGGGGCTCCTGATGTGGCCCAAGGCCACGCGCGCGGGGCTGCTCGCGGGGCTGCTGGCGGGCGGCGCGACGTGGGCCCTCACGCTCCTGGCCCCGCTGTGGGAGCCGCCGTCACTGGTGGCCTGGACCAACCAGGTCTCCGTGAACCTGGGCTTCAGCGCGGAGGAGCCCTGGGGCTTCGCCACCTTCACCTCGCTGGCCCTCAACTCCCTGTGCTTCGTGGCGGTGTCGCTCGTCACGCGCCAGTCGGTGGAGGAGAAGGAGGCCGCGCGGGTGTGCACGCGCGAGGCGCCGGGGCTCGCGAAGGGCAGCGTGGCGGCCAGCTCCCCCGACGAGTTCCGCCGGCAGCTGGAGCCCGTGCTGGGCGCGCAGGTGGCCGCGGCGGAGGTGGACCGCGCGCGCGAGGCGCTGGAGATGTCCCCCGACGAGCGCCGGCCCGCGGAGCTGCGCCGCCTGCGCGACGGCGTGGAGCGCAACCTCTCCGGCCTCATCGGTCCGGTGCTGGCGCGGCTCGCGGTGGGCGAAGCGCTGCGGCTGGACCCCGGCGCACGCACGGCCCTGGCGGATCAACTGCGCTTCGTGGAGGAGCGGCTGCGCGACGCGCGCGACATGCGCGGCCCGTTGCGCGAGCTGGAGGTCGTGCGCCGCTACCTCTACCGCATCCTGGAGGACCTGCCCCTGGGCGTGTGCGCCATGGGTCCTGACGGCGAGGTCGTCATCTGGAACGCCGCGCTGGAGGCGCTGTCGGGCGTGCCCATGGACTCCGCGCGGGGCGTGCCGCTCGCGCGCCTGCCGGAGCCCTGGGGGCCGCTGTTCGCGGAGCTCGCGCGGGCCCCTGGCGGCGACAACGAGGTGCGCGTGACCGTGGGCGGAAAGCAGCGCTTGCTGCGTCTGCACCGCTCGCGGCTGGCGCCTTCGGACGACACCAGCGGCGGGGAGACGGGCATCACCTTCCTGGTGGAGGACTGGACGGAGCGCAAGGCGGTGGACGCGCGGCTCGCGCACCAGGACCGGCTCGCGTCGCTGGGCCGGGTGGCCGCGGGCGTGGCGCATGAGATTGGCAACCCGCTCACCGCCATCGCCAGCATCAGCCAGAACCTCAAGTATGAATTGGAGGATCCGGAGGCCGTGCGCGAGCGCGTGGGGCTCATCCTCCAGCAGTGCCGCCGCATCGACACCATCGTCCGGGCGCTGGTGGGCTTCGGCCACTCGGGCACGGTCGGCGGCGAGTCCCGGCCCTTCACGCGCGTGGCGGTGGGCCCGCTGCTCGCGGAGGCCGCGCAGCTGGCCCGGCTGTCTCGCAAGGCGCGCGACGTGGCGTGCACGCACCAGAGCCCGGACGGGCTGGAGGTGCGCGGCGACGCGCAGCGGCTGGAGCAGGTGCTGGTGAACCTCTTGACCAACGCCATCGACGCGTCGCCCGCGGGCTCGCGCGTGGACCTGTTGGCGGAAGCCTCTGGAGACCAGGTGCGCATCCAGGTGGAGGACCGGGGACACGGCATCGCCCCGGAGCTGTCGCAACGCATCTTCGAGCCGTTCTTCACCACCAAGCAGCCCGGCGAAGGCACCGGCCTGGGCCTCACATTGGTGGAGGGCATCGTGCGCGAGCACGGCGGCACGCTGCGCATCGAGGCCCGCCAGGACGGCGGCACCCGCGTGACGCTGAGCCTGCCTCGCGCTGACGTATTGAAGCAGGAGGCCTCCGCTTGAGCCGCATCCTGGTCATCGAGGACGAACCCATCATCCGCACGGAGCTGCGAAGGCTGCTCACCCGCGCGGGCCACGACGTGGCGGAAGCCGGTGCCGTGCCGGAGGCCGCTGCCGAGCACACGTTGGATGCCTTCGACCTGGTCATCTCCGACTTGCGCCTGCCCGGGCCGCCGGGCACGGACATCATCGCGCTGTGTCCGGGCGTGCCGGTGCTCATCATGACCAGCTTCGCCACGGTGAAGTCCGCCGTGGACGCGATGAAGCTGGGCGCGGTGGACTACATCGCGAAGCCCTTCGACCACGACGAGCTGCTGCTCCAGGTGGAGCGCGTGCTGCGCGAGGGCCGCCTCACCCGCCAGAACGCCGCCCTCAAGCGCGAGGTGGAGCAGACCTGGTCCCCCGGCGGCATGGTGGGCAACTCCCCCGCCATGCGCGACGTGTTCGAGCGCGTGCGCAAGGTGGCCCCCTCCGCCGCCACCGTGCTGGTGCTGGGCGAGTCCGGCACCGGCAAGGAGCTGGTGGCCCGCGCCGTCCACGCGCAGAGCCCGCGCGCGGAAGGGCCCCTCATCGCCGTCAACTGCGCCGCCATCCCGGAAGGCCTGCTGGAGAGCGAGCTGTTCGGCCACGAAAAGGGCGCCTTCACCGGCGCGCAGGCCGCGCACGCTGGACTTGTAGAGGCCGCGCACGGCGGCACGCTCTTCCTGGATGAGATTGGGGAGCTGCCCGCGCCCGCGCAGGCGCGCCTGTTGCGCATGCTCCAGGACGGCGAGGTGCGGCGGGTGGGCGCCACGCGCTCGCGCAAGGTGGACGTGCGCATCCTCGCGGCCACGCACCGCGACCTGCCCCGCCGCGTGCAAGAGGGGCTGTTCCGCCAGGACCTCTACTTCCGCCTGCGCGTCGTGGAAATCCGCCTGCCGCCCCTGCGCGAGCGCGGCGAGGACGTGCCCGCGCTGGCGAAGCACCTGCTGGAGCGGGCCAGCCGCCGCATCGGGCGCCCGCCCGCTTCGCTGTCCCCGGACGCGCTGGCGGCCATCGCGCAGCACCCGTGGCCGGGCAACGTGCGCGAGTTGGAGAACGCCATCGAGCGCGCGGTCATCCTCGCGGACGGGCCGCTCCTCACCGCCGACCTGCTGGCGCTGGAGCCACCGGGCGGACCGGGCACGGACGGCAGCCCGCCCGTGCTGGAGGAGACGGACTTCCCAACCGTCCCGGCGAGCGAGGATCCACGCTCGCCGGACTCCATGGAGGAGTACTTCCGCCGCTTCGTGATGGAGCACCAGGACCGCATGGGCGAGACGGAACTGGCGCGCCGGCTGGGCATCAGCCGCAAGACGCTCTGGGAGAAGCGCCAGCGGCTGGGCATCCCGCGCACCCGCGCCTGAAGCTCCGGTGCGTCACCCGAGCCCCCGGGCCGGTGTTACGACGCAGTGCACGAATCGTTACGGGGGGTAACGCCCTGTCACCTTCCGCCACATCCTGACGCGGCGAGCCAACCTCCAAGGTCCTGAAACCCGGAGCGCGCCCGGGTGGAACGGGCGTTGCTCAGGGGATGGGGACCCATGCGCCCCGTCCTCCATCTCCTGCCGCGGTTTCTGGTGCTCACGGCCCTGCTGACCGCGCTGCCGGCGGCGGCGGGCAAGATTCAAATCACCGAGGACGCGGTCCTCAACGTGGACGTGCTGCTGCATCCGCAGATGCAGCTCGTCAAGGACGGCGCGCCCACGGGCGGCGTGGGCACGGACTTCTTCCTGCGCCGCGTGCGGCTGCTCGTCTTCGGGTCCATCACGAAGAAGCTGTCGTTCTTCATCGACACGGACCAGCCGAACTTCGGCAAGAACGGCGACTACAACGTCGCCTTCTACATCCAGGACGCCACGGTCGCGTACGAGTTCGCCGACAAGACGTGGGTGGAGGCGGGCTTCATCCTCGCGCCGCTGTCGCACCACGCGCTGCAGGGCGCCATCGCGCTCCAGACGGTGGACTACCACTCCGACCTCATCCGCTACCCGCCAGGCGTGGGCAAGGTGTGGCGCGACATGGGCGTGCAGGTGCGCGGCTTCGCGGGCCCCTGGACGTACCGCGCCGCCATCCTCAACGGCGTGGAGGGCGCGAAGCTGGAGAACGGCCAGACGGTCAACGCGGACGACCTGCCGCGCGTCGTGGGCCACGCCCGCTACAACGTCTGGGGCCACGAGTACGACCAGTTCCTGCGCGGCATCTACTTCACGGACCAGCCCATGCTGTCGTTTGGCGTGGGCGGGGACTACCAGTACGGCGCCATCGCCACCGCCTCCGGCATCCACTCCGCGGTGGCCATGGCGGCGGACGTGTTCCTGGACATCCCCATCGGCGACAACCAGGAGTTCGTCTTCCAGAGCAACGTCTTCTCCTGGCAGCAGGGCTTCGACAACGTGCGCAGCGGCACCGGCTTCTTCGTGGAGCTGGGCTACCGCATCGGCATCGTCGAGCCCGTCTTCAGCAGCGAGTACTTCAACGGGCGCGTGCCGTCGACGGACCTGCTCACGTTCAAGCCCGGCCTCAACCTCTGGTTCCAGAAGCACACCTTCAACCTGAAGACGGAGGTGGCCGTGTCGCGCGTGGGAGACATCGCCCATACGACCACGGGCATCACCGGCACCGCCCAGCTCCAGCTCTTCTACTGAGGACTCCCCCCATGGCCACCGACACGGACTCGCTCTTCCAGCCGAAGGAAGCCTTCCGCCGTACCGCGCACGTGAAGAGCCTGGAGGAGTACCAGCGCCTCTACCGTCAGAGCCTGGATGCCCCGGACGCCTTCTGGGGCGAACAGGCCCGGCAGCTCACCTGGTTCCACCCGCCGGAGTCCATCCGCGAGGTGAACGAACAGGCCGCGGACTTCGCCTGGTTCGTGGGCGGAAAGCTCAACGTCACCGTCAACTGTGTGGACCGCCACGCGAAGGCGCGCCCGGACAAGGCCGCCATCCTCTGGGCGAAGAACACGCCCGGCGAGTACGAGACCATCACCTTCCGCGACCTCGCGCACCACGTGAACCGCCTGGCCAACGTGCTCAAGGCGCACGGCGTGAGGAAGGGCGACCGCGTCATCGTCTACCTGCCCATGATTCCGGAGCTGGTGTACTCGCTGCTGGCGTGCGCGCGCATCGGCGCGGTGCACTCGGTGGTGTTCGCGGGCTTCTCCGCGGACTCGCTGCGCGAGCGCGTGCTGGACTCCGGCGCGAAGGTCGTCATCACCGCCAACGAAGGCCCGCGCGGCCCCAAGAGCGTGGCCACCAAGGCCATCACAGACGAGGCCCTGGATGGGCTGCCCCAGGTGACGTCCGTACTCGTCGCGCGCCGCACGCCCAAGGAAGTGCCCATGCGCGAGGGGCGCGACCACTGGCTGGACGTGGAGGTCCAGAAACACCGCGGCGTCTGCCCCGCGGAGTGGATGGACGCGGAGGACCCGCTCTTCATCCTCTACACCTCCGGCTCCACCGGGAAGCCCAAGGGCGTGCTGCACACCACGGGCGGATACCTCGTCTACGCGAACACGACGTTCCGCTACATCTTCGACACGCAGCCGGACGACGTGCACTTCTGCACCGCGGACGTGGGCTGGGTGACGGGCCACTCGTATCTCGTGTACGGCCCGCTCTCCACTGGCACCACCACGGTCCTCTTCGAGTCCACGCCGACGTGGCCGGACGCGAGCCGCCTCTGGCAGGTGGTGGACGACCTGAAGGCCACCACGCTCTACACCGCGCCCACCGCGCTGCGCTCGCTCATCAAGGAGGGCGACAGCTTCGTCACGAAGTCGTCCCGCAAGTCGCTGCGCCTGTTGGGCAGCGTGGGCGAGCCCATCAACCCGGAGGTCTGGCGCTGGTTCCACGACGTGGTGGGCGAGGGCCGCTGCCCCGTGGTGGATACCTGGTGGCAGACGGAGACGGGCGGCATCCTCATCGCGCCGCTGCCGGGCGCGACGCCCTGCATGCCCGGCAGCGCCACCCTGCCCTTCTTCGGCGTGGAGCCGGTTCTGGTGGATGAAGAGGGCCGCAAGCTGGAGGGCAACGGCGTCAGCGGCAACCTGTGCCTCGCGCGCTCGTGGCCGGGCCAGGCGCGCACGCTGTACGGCCACCACTCGCGCTTCGTGGAGACGTACTACGCGCGCTTCCTGCCGCTGTACTTCACCGGCGACGGCTGCCGCCGCGACGAGGACGGCTACTACTGGATCACCGGCCGCGTGGACGACGTGCTCAACGTGTCCGGCCACCGCCTGGGCACCGCGGAGGTGGAGAGCGCGCTCGTCGCCCACGAGGCCGTCGCCGAGGCCGCCGTGGTGGGCTTCCCGCATGACTTGAAGGGCACGGGCGTGTGCGCCTTCGTCACGGTGAAGCCGGACTTCCTGCGCACCCCGGACGAGAAGATGGTGGGCAGCTTGCGCGAGCAGGTGCGGCACGTGATTGGCCCCATCGCCACGCCGGACCGGGTGGTGCTGGTGTCGGGCCTGCCCAAGACGCGCTCCGGGAAGATTCTGCGCCGCATGCTCCGCAAGATCGCCGGCGGCGAGACGGAGAACCTGGGCGACGCGAGCACGCTCGCGGACCCCACCGTGCTGGATGAGCTGCTCACCAAGGGACTGCCTCCCGCCCCGCGCCGCTGAAGTCCCCTCGCGGTCCCTTTCACGCTTCGCAAGGAGGAACACCGATGTACGGCAATTCCAAGGACGAGGCGTTGAAGGCGCTCGCCGCGCGGCGCTGGCGCGTGGCCGGCGCGCTGACGATGGCGATGCTGGTGGTCTACCTGGGCTTCATCCTGCTGGTGGCCTTCAACCGGCCGCTGATGGGTCACCAGTTCGTGCCGGGGCTGTCCGTCGGCATCGTGCTGGGGGCGCTCACCATCCTCTGCGCCTGGGTGCTGACGGGCGTCTACATGAGCTGGGCCAACCGCAAGTACGACAGCGCCCTCGACGAACTGCGCCGCTGAAAGGCCACCCATGAATCCCACGACCACGGGCACGCAGATTGGCCAGCCCAACACCACGGCCATCGTCTTCTTCCTCCTCTTCGTCAGCATCACGCTGGCCATCACCTGGTGGGCGGCACGCAAGACGAAGACGACGTCGGAGTTCTTCGCCGCCGGTGGCGGCATCAGCGCGGGGCAGAACGGCTTCGCGCTGGCGGGCGACTTCATGAGCGCCGCCAGCTTCCTGGGCATCGCGGGGCTCGTGGCCACGTCCGGCTTCGACGGGCTCATCTACTCCGTGGGCTGGCTGGTGGGCTGGCCCGTGGTGACCTTCCTCATCGCGGAGCCCCTGCGCAACCTGGGCAAGTACACCTTCGCGGACGTGGTGGCCTACCGCCTGAAGCAGACCCCGGTGCGGCTGTCCGCCGCGGTGGGCACGCTCACCGTCGTCGTCTTCTATCTGATTGCCCAGATGGTGGGCGCGGGCAACCTCATCCGCCTGCTGTTCGGCCTCTCCTATGAGACGGCCGTGGTCATCGTGGGCGCGGTGATGATCCTCTACGTGTTGTTCGGCGGGATGATCGCCACCACGTGGGTGCAGATCGTCAAGGCGGTGCTGCTGCTGGGCGGCGCGACGGCGCTGGCCATCTCGGTGCTGTGGCAGTTCGGCTTCAGCCCCGCGGCGCTCTTCAGCGAGGCGGTGAACCGCTACGGGCCGGAGGCGCTGGCGCCGGGCAAGCTGGTGTCCAACCCGCTGGAGACCCTCTCCCTGGGCCTGGCGCTGATGTTCGGCACGGCGGGCCTGCCGCACATCCTGATGCGCTTCTACACGGTGCCCAACGCGAAGGCGGCGCGCACGAGCGTCTTCTACGCCACGGGCCTCATCGGCTTCTTCTACCTGGTGACGTTCATCCTGGGCTTCGGCGCGTCCGTGCTGGTGGGCCGGCAGGCCATCGTGAGCGTGGACAAGGGCGGCAACATGGCGGCGCCCATGCTGGCGGAGGTGGTGGGCGGCACGGGCTTCCTGGGCTTCATCTCCGCGGTGTCCTTCGCCACCATCCTCGCGGTGGTGGCGGGCCTGACGCTGTCGGGCGCGGCGGCGCTGTCACACGACCTGTGGTCCAGCGTGGTGCGCAAGGGACACGCGCCGGAGGCGGAGCAGCTCAAGGTGGCGCGCCTCGCCAGCCTCGCGCTGGGCATCCTGGCCATCATCCTGGGCGTCGTCTTCAAGAACCAGAACGTGGCCTTCATGGTGGGACTGGCGTTCGCCATCGCGGCGAGCGCGAACTTCCCCGCGCTGCTGCTGTCCATGCTGTGGAGGGGCTTCACCACCAAGGGCGCGGTGGCCAGCATGCTCACCGGGTCCATCAGCGCGGTGCTGCTCATCTTCCTGTCGCCCACGGTGCAGGTGGAGCTGTTGGGCAACGCGTCCGCCCTCTTCCCGCTGAAGAACCCGGGCATCGTCACCATCCCGCTGTCCTTCATCGTCGGCTGGGTGGTGTCGGTGCTGGCGCCGGAGGCGGAGGCGTCCGCGCGGTTCGCGGAGGTGGAGCACCGCATGCACGTGGGCGCGGCGGTGGTGCCCCCGGTGACGGTCCCCACGGGTGTGGCGGGCACGGTGCCCCCCGGCATCCCGGAGGCACCCCAGAAAGTTTGAAACTGCTCGGCGGTCCTTCACGGCTTCTTCCTCGACGTGAAGGACAGGGCGGAACCCGGGAGTTTCCAAAGGGGCTCGGGTTCCGCCTTTCTTTTTCGTGACTACTTCCCGCGCGTGAGCGGGAGCACGTCATTCACCAGGTGCACGAGCACCTTGCCGGGCTCCTCCTCGTGCACCATGTGCGCGGAGTCCTCGAACCAGACGAGCTTCTTGGACGGGGCCTGGACGGTGGGGTACCAGGCTTCCAGCAGCTGCGCGGACGTGGTGCGGTCATGCCGGCCGTGGAAGAAGACGACGGGCACGGCGAAGCGGTGGGCCTTCGTGAGGTTCAGCTGGGTGATGGGTCCCCAGAACGCCGCGAGGCTCAGGTCCAGGCCCTCGTCGCGCGCCTGCATGTCCTTGTCGGTGACGTCCGGGCTGTAGCGCCAGACCTGTGCGCCGTGCCAGTCCGGCGCGCGCCAGCCGTGGCTCTCATAGTGCGTGCGCCAGCGGCGCTCCTTGTGCAGATTGGCCAGCGTGCGCGCGGGGTCCTTGGGGTCCGGGAACGGGGCGATGGACTCCAGGTCCGCGACGGCCTTCGCGTTGCCGTCCGCCTTCGCCGCGGCGAGCGTGGCCTCGTAGCCCAGGACTTCGTTCTTCGGCACGTCCACCCCCTGCCCGATGCCCACGTACACGTCGAACCAGTCCGGGTGCTTCTGCGCGAGCCGCACGCCCAGCACCGTGCCCCAGCTGTGGCCCACGAGCACGATGCGCTTCTTGCCGTACGTCTTGCGCAGGTACGCGACGACCTCCTCCGCGTCCGCGACCATGCGGTCCACCGTCATGGTGGGGCGCACCTTGTCCGGCGGGTTGAGGGCGTACGTCTTGCCCGCGCCGCGCTGATCCCAGTGCGCGACGGTGAAATATTCCTCCCATTCGCCCTGGTAGAAGTACGCGGTGGGCAGCGCGGTGAAGCCCGGCCCACCGTGCAGGAAGAGCAGCAGCGGGTTGTCCTTGTGGCGCCCGCGCACCGAAATCCACTGGTCGATGCCGCCGATGCGCACGGCCTCCGCCTTCTCGATGCCATCCGTGAGCACGCTGCGGCGGGCTTCGCGCATCACGGCCTGGGGAGTGGGCGCTTCGCCCGCGGCGGCCGGGAGGGCCGCCAGTGACAGGCCGAGCAGGGAGAAGGAAACGCGCTTCGAGGTGCCGTTCAGTGTCCGCATGTCCCTTGAACGGACGACCCCTACCGCCCATTGCCTGGACGTGGGTCAGGGACGGGTGCGCAGCGATTCCTGGAGCGACCGCAGCGGCCCCTGATCCACGCGGATGCGTCCTCGCGTGGGGAGATCCAGGTCCAGGAGGGTGAACATCACGGCGACCCACGTGTTAGCCGCACTGTTGGTGGGCAGCCCCACGCGGCAATGCAATCCTCGCCACGGCCCGGTGGAAAGCAGGAAACAAGCGTGTTGCTGTGGCGGCGAACAGTACCTGTCATGCGTCATCTGGAACATCAAACGGACAGCCCCGCCCGAGGCAAATGCCGGGCGGAGCTGAACCAGACCGAGAGCACGTCGCTGGCGGCTATAAACCAATCTGACGTTGAAGGACGATGCCTCCTACGCCTTACCTGCCTCGTATCTGAGGATCGCCAGCTCGACGGCCTCGTAGCACGTGCGCCAAGACATGGCGTTCCGACCCACATACTCAGGCCGTGCATCTTCAGACTGATGGATTTCCTTGATTCGGTCGACGAGCGTCCCAATGCACAACGGAAAAAGCTTCTTGAGCGGAACCCTCCACGAGAAGCTGCCCTTGGGTTTGTCCCAAACAACATTCGCGCGGAAGCCACCAAGCATTGGCATGATCCAGCCAAGCGAGACGTCCCCACCTACCTTCTCGTCGAGGAAATAAAGCTCGGTCTGCTTATTGCGAGCAGAGCGGACACGCACATCCTTTTTCGCTGAGGCTTTGAATCGGCCGATGCCGTACTCCGGCTTGAGGATCTCCTTCACGAGCTCATCGCGGAACCGCAGGATCTCCGGCGCCTTTGAGATGAGGACTTTGAAGTTGTATTCCGAGTCCTTCTTTGCCATCTCAGCGGCGAACTCCCTGATGATTCCCTCCTTCCGACCGAAGATAGAAACCGGGTGCTTGTTCGCAGTGAAGCGGTGGGCGTCGAAGACCACCAAGTACGAGAGCACGTCGCGAACGTCGATCGGCTTCTCCTCATTCATTCGGAAGGCAATCTTCTCGGCGTAGGGCTCACTCGCGATTCGCTTCTTGAACTCCTCGAAGTGGCCCTGCAGATTCTCCAGCGATTTCAGGTCGACCTGCTGACTCGTGTTGAGTCCACCGGCCACCTCGGCGATTTCGGACTCCGAAATGCCGAGCATTACCTTGATCGTGACGAAGGCTTTGGAGGCGTCCTTCTCGGCCACCATCTCATCCGCGACAGCCTCGCCCAACCTGCGGCAAGCGCGGAGGGTGTGTCCGCCATCGAGCACGCCGTGGAGGTCCTTGTTGTCGACAACCACCACGACCTCTTTGAGCTTCTCGTCAAACCGGAGGTCCTTCGCACTGAGCGTAATCCCGCGGTTCCGCATGTAGAATCTCGCAGGCGCGTTTTTCAGCGTATCGATGATGCTCTTGAAGGTGGCCGTGGTTTCTTTGACGTCGCGGGGATTGACGTCTTTCCAGTCTTCCAACACGTCCACAGGGAGATCCAGGACGCGGGCCAGAAAGAACACCACATTCTGCGTCGCGCTCTCCGGGACTGGCAGTTTGCGCAGGTGCTGCGTCGGGATACGAAGCTCTACCATAAGGGTGCTACCATCCTTTGGGACAGACCACTGCCGCAGTAAAGGCAGCTCAAGTCGTCGCCGTGCCCCATACGTTCCCCGCCGCACCCAATTGTGCAGGCAAATCACGTAGTGGCAGATCAAATCCTAGCAAAAGAGGAGAGCCGCAGTCAAGTACTCCGTAACGATGTAGGACCAAGCTGCGCGGCCTGTGGACCGTTCCTCCGAACAGAGCTCCCCGAGCGGCTTTCGCACCCGCCTGCACATGGTCATCTTCGAAGCGGACACCCCAGCGGGCAAGGCGTTCGACGTGGCCCTCCTGTGGGCCATCATGTTCAGCGTAGCGGCGGTGAGGCTGGAGAGCGTCGCGCAGGTGCGCGCGGAGCATGCCCACGCGCTGCACGTCGCGGAGTGGGTCTTCACCATCCTCTTCGCACTGGAGTACGTGCTGCGGCTCATCGCGGTGCGCCAACCGCTGCACTACGCGCGCAGCTTCTTCGGCATCGTGGACCTGATGGCGCTGTTGCCGTCGTTCCTGAGCGTGCTGTTCCCGGGCGCGCAGACGCTGCTGGTCATCCGCGTGCTGCGCCTGTTGCGCGTCTTCCGCATCCTCAAGCTGGGGCACCTGCTGGGTCAGGCGGAGGTGCTGCTCACGGCGCTGCGCGCGAGCCGCCCGAAGATCATCGTCTTCCTGGGCACGGTCTTGAGCATCGACGTCATCATGGGCGCCGTCATGTACATGGTGGAGGGTGAGGAGCACGGCTTCGACAGCATCCCCCGCTCCATGTACTGGGCCATCGTGACGATGACGACGGTGGGCTTCGGGGACATCACGCCCAAGACGGTGACGGGGCAGTTCCTCGCGTCCATCCTGATGGTGATGGGCTACGGCATCATCGCGGTGCCCACGGGCATCGTGTCGGTGGAGCTCGCCGCCGCTACGCGTCAGCCGCTGAATACCCAGGCGTGTCCGGGCTGTGGCGCACAGGGTCATGACCTGGATGCGCGCTTTTGCAAACGCTGCGGCACGGCATTGGACTGGGCCCCCTCGCGGACCACCGGGTGAATCTGTCTAGGATGGCCCGGCATGGCCCGCGCCATCGACACGCCCGAGCTGGACGAGGAACGGCTGGTCCACCAGTTCCCCGACATCAACCGCAAGGCGGTGGGCGCGTTCTACACGCCCGCGCCCATCGTGGAGCGCACGCTCGCGCTGGCGCTGTCACACCTTGGGGCCGGGCCGCTCACGGTGGTGGATCCGGCCTGTGGCGCGGGGGCCTTCCTCGCCGCCGCCGCGCGGCACCGTCCGGACGCGAGGCTGTGCGGCCTGGAGCTGGATGCCGGTGTCGCGCGCCTGTGCCAGGCCCGAGTGCCGGGCGCGGACGTGCGCGTGGGGGACGCGCTCCGGGGTGGGCTGGAGCCGCTGCTCGCGGAGACGCCGGAGGGGCACGCTGAGTTGTGGGTGGGCAACCCGCCCTACAACGGCACGTCCGCGGTGCTGAAGGACGCGGCCTGCTACGCGCGGCTGCGCGCCCTGGTGCCTCTGGAGATGCCGCCGGGCACGAGCCTCCGGGATGACTTCGCGTTCTTTCTCCTTGTCGCCATGAAGCGGCTGATGGCCCGGCCGGGAGTGCTGGCCTTCATCACGCCCGCGAGCCTGCTGGAGTCGTTCATCTACGCGCCGCTGCGCCACGCGCTGTTGGAAGCGCTCCACCTGCGAGAGGTGGTGGACCTGGGCCCGGGCATCTTCACGGGCACGCAGGTGCGTACGTGCATCACGGTGTGGACGTCGCGCTCCAACGCGGACGCCTCTCCGCCCCGCTACGAGCACAAGGGCGTGGGCCAGTGCTTCACACCCGAGGCGCCCGAGTGGCGGCTCTCCCCCATCGCGCGGGAGGCCGCCGCGCTGGACGCGGACTGGCGGGCCCGGGGCGAGCTGCTCACCACGCTCATCCCGGTGAGCCTGCCCGGGGTGAAGACGCGCTTCGACGAGCTGCTGGTGGACGCGGACCGGGAGCGGATGCTCGCGCGCCTCCGGGCCTTCTGCTCCGCGACACAGGACACGCTGGAGGACTTCGCGCGGGAGCACGGATTGGAGCCCGCGCTGCTGCCCAAGCTGCGCGCGCTGAAGCAGGGGCCAGCGCTGGAGGTGGACACAAGCCACGTGCGCCCGTTCTTCCGCTACGGCGGCGCGAGGCACCGGGGCGCGGTGCCTCCGGAGGCAAAGGCGTTCTGCTACCTGGACCGGCGACTGATTCCCCGAGGAGACCACCGGCTGCGCGGTCCGTATGATCCGCACGAGGAGGCGGTGAAGCTCCTGTTCAACGTGCGCGAGCTGCCCCTGTCCGCGGCGCTGCTGGAGGAGCCCGGCTGCGTGCACGACCACCGCCACGCGCGGTTCGCGCCGCTGTACGTGCCCCAGCGCGTGCGGGACGAAGGCCTGGGCATCACCCGAGGCGCCAGGTCCCGCGAGTCCCTGGGCCCGCTGGTGCCGAACCTGTCACCCCGCGGCATCGCCTGGGCGGAAGGACTGGGAGGGCCGGAGGCGGCGTTCCGCGCGGTGATGCGCTTCCTGAACGGGACGCAGGTGCAGCGTGTATGGGCGCCCGCGTTCGGAGCGTCCCGGGTGGTGCCGGTGCCACTGGAGGGCCCGCTGCCGGAGTGATGACTCCCCATCACCGGACGCATGCGGGAGTGGACATTCCCCTGCGAAGGACGCGGCGGGTGGGTAGTGTCCAGCGCCGCTGCATTACCCATTCCAGGAGTCTTTGAAACCATGACGATTCGTCCCCTGCTTGTCGCTGCCGCGCTGTTCACCACGCCCGCCCTGGCCCAGGACGCCGGGACGCCGGCCCCCGCGGACGCGGGCGCGAAGCCCGCCATCAAGAAGGGCGAGACGGTGAAGGCGACGCTGAAGGACGCCCAGGGCAAGGACGTGGGCGAGGTGACGATGGAGCAGGCCCCCAAGGGCGTGCTGGTGAAGGGCACGCTGATGAACCTGCCCGCGGGCGAGCACGCCTTCCACATCCACGAGACGGGCAAGTGCGAGGCGCCGGAGTTCAAGACGGCGGGCGGCCACTTCAACCCGACGAAGAAGCAGCACGGCGCGCTGTCGCCCAAGGGCCAGCACGCCGGTGACCTGCCGAACCTCTACGTCCCCCAGGACGGCAAGGTGCAGTTCGACGTCTTCCTCGCCGACCTCAAGGTGAAGTCGCTGCTCGACAAGGACGGCTCCGCCGTCATGGTCCACGCCAAGCTGGACGACTACCGCACCGACCCGACCGGCGACGCCGGCGGCCGCATCGCCTGCGGCGTGGTGGAGAAGGCAGAGTAGTCACTGCATCACGGCCGGGGCCTGCTCATCAGGCCTCGGCCCGTCTCAGCTGGACCTGACTCGAAGCCCAGCCTGAACGGCGCCCAGTCCATCGTCGAAGCGCGTGATCAGCTTGCAGTGCAACTGTCTCAGCGCCAGCTTGACGCTGGACACATCGAAGTCGTTCGAGTTCCGGTTCAGGAAAAGCGATGGAGGGCGCGCCAGCCCCGCATCCTCTTCCAGGCGCGCCATGACGGACGCGAGCACCACCGCATCCGGAAACTGAAGCCGGATGTCTTCAGCCTCAAGGCTCGCGGCTCGAGCGATGACCTCCGCGTCGACAGGGAACACGTCCGCGCATTGAAGTACCCGCGCTCGGATGGATTCCAGTCGCTGCTCCGCGTCGGAGGTGTCCTTCACGAGAGAGGCAATGACCTCATTCCACGCATGCTGCTGTGGCTCGGAAAAGCCTTCGCTCCGCCTTCGCTTTTCCAACTCCTTCACCAGTCGGTTCTGAAGGGCCTCGGCGTCGGGGATTTCACGCCGGAGCTTCTCGGCGGGCTCGATGAAGCAAAAAGCAGGAATGCAGAGCTGAAGGACCTTCGTCTCCGCGAGTTGGAGCAGTTGTTCACACGCCAGCGACTGCTCCTGTCTGAAGGCCAGCTCCAGGATGAAGTTCGTCTCGACGAAGACCCTCAAGCGTGTGCACCTCGCACCACCTCTCCATGGGCCATGGCTCGCGGCAGCCCTGTCCGCATCAGAGGAGTACGGGTGCCCTCCCTGTCGTCCGCGGAGGTCAGCTCATGGAGCCACCACGACACCAGCATGCCAAAAGCAAGGGGCCGGATGTCCTTGGGTCCAGTCCCGACGCGCTCGTAGTAGGGCCCCAGGATGTGCGTGGCATCGAGCACCCACGTAGGCATGCCCCGCCCCTTCACTTTGGATGGCGCCCAGACATAGAGCTTGTCGGGTGTGATCAGCAGGAAGAACTCGCCACGCGGCCGCAGGTCGACGGACTCCAGATTGCTCCAGTAGGTCGCCGCCCATTCGCGGGTCGTGCCGAGGCGCGCTTTGACATCGGCCTGGACCTTCGCCTGCCCGGACCGGTCATAGACCGTGAAGTCGAAGTTCGACGGAGGATGAGAATGCGGCCCGGAATGCGATTCCATCATTCCCCCATCATGGAGAGCAGTCTGACATCCTACCGGGTCACACGTATCCGAACCGCCGCCGCGCGAACCACTCCGCGCCCAGGAGCGCGATGAGCGCCACCAGGTAGTACCAGCGGTCCCACAGCGGCTGGTCCTTCGCGCGCCCCACCTCCACCACCGGCGGATCCAACAGCGGCACGTCCGGCATCCCGTCCTGCGGCAGCTTGTACGCCTTGCCCTCCGTGATGCTGGCGATCTGCTCCATCAGCGTCGGCCGCACCGACGCGTCCGACAGCTCCGGGCCCACCGCGCGCACCGCCACCGCGTCCTCGCCCTTGCCCAGGTCCGTCTCACCCTTCTTCGCGGACGCGAGCAGCTTGTACGGGCCCGGCGCCGGCGGCGCGAACTCCAGCCGCACCACGCCGTCCGCCCCCGTCGTGCCCGTCTGCACCGCCACCGGCTTCTGCGTCGCCACGGAGAACAGCTCCACCCGCACCTGCGCGCCGTCCGCCGGTTGGTAGTCCGCCATCCGCGCCTGCACCACCACGCCCACCGGACGCCCCGGCTCCACCGACGGCGGATCCGCTGTCACCTTCAGCGTCGTCAGGTCCGGGTCCCTCACCAGCCAGCGCAGCGCATTGCCCCAGAAGCGGTCATACGCCCGGTTCGGCGAACCATCCCGGTGCGCCGTGAACGCCCACGACCACGTCGCATCCGTCGCCACCACCATCGCCCGGCCCCGCCCGTAGTCCCACACCGACACGAGCGGCGCGTTCTTCCCGTCCACCGTCATGAACGGGTGGTCCATCAGCACCGTCGCGCCCGGCCGCGCCCGCGTCAGGTTCGCGCCCGGAATGGGCAGCAGCTCGCCCCACAAGCCTTCCGTGCTCGCCGCGCCCGTCCCAATGGACGTCACCGGGTGCCGCAGGCCCTCTGGCGTGAGGCGCGGTTTGAACGGATCCGCGTTCGCGGGGCCCGCGGCCTCCACCGGCAGCGCCTCCATCAGCGTGGGCATCGACGCGCGCCCTTCGCCCAGCACGCTGTCGCCGCCAATCATCACGAACGCGCCGCCCTCGTGGATGTAGCGCTCCAGGTTGCGCTCGTACTCCGCGATGGACAGCGAAGGGTCCGAGTAACCGAAGTTCTGGAAGATGACGACGTCGAACGTGTGCAGCTTCGTGTCGAAGATCTCCTCCATGGGGAACGGGATGAGCGACAGCTCCCGCTCGTTCGACACGCCCGGATCGTCCGACAGCGTGCGCAGGATGTAGAACGACACCAGGTCCACGTTCGCGTCCTGCTTGAGCAGCCCGCGCAGGAAGCGCTCGTCCCACGACGGCCGCCCCACCACCAGCAGCACGCGCACGCGGTCGCGAATCACCTTCAGCGTGAACGAGCGGCTGTTGTTGTCGCTCACCGCCTCATCCGGGAACGTGGGCACCGTCACCGTGTAGACGAACCGCCCCGTCTGGTCCGGCGTGAAGGTGAAGGACACCGGCTTCACGTCGTCGCCGGTGGTCATCTTCACCAGCTTGCTCGCCACCGTCTTGCCCTCCTGGCTCAAGACGACGGGGATGTCCTGCCCGGCGAACCCGCGGCCGTGGATCTCCACCTCCACCGTCAGCGAGTTGCGCACGAAGGCGAAGTCATCCACCTTCAGCCCCTCCACCGACAAGTCCTTCAGCGCCTCCTGGCCCACCAGGAACGTGGACACCGGCACGCCCAGGTCCGTGAGCGCCGCGCGCGCCCGGCCCACCGCCCCGGCCTTCAATTCCGTGTTGTCCGCGCCGTCGCTGAACAACATCACGCCGGACAGCTTGCGCGCCCCCTGCCCTCCGGACGCCGCCGACCGCAGCGCCGCGAGCAGGTCCGTCGTGCCCGCCCGCGCCGGCTCCTGGGCCAGCTGCGCGGCAGTCACCGGCGCCAGCTCCGGATCCACCCCGTACACCTCCACCGTGAAGCGGTCCTGCCAGGACGCGAACGTGGGCGCCGCCTTCTCCAGGAACGCCGCCACCTGCGCGCTGCGCGTGGGCCCGCCCGGCTCCGACGGGAAGTTCATGGACGCCGAGCGGTCCACCAGCACCGCCACCCGGTTCTTCATCCGCGCCACCTGCAGGTGCCGGATGCCGGGCTCCAACAGGAAGAAGAACGCCGCCACGCCCGCGCCGATGCGCAGGCCCCACAGCAGCAGCTTGCGGCCCCGGGACGGCTCGCGGCGCACGCCCCACGCCGCCAGCGCGATGCCCAGCACCAACCCCACGCCCAGCAGCACCAACGCCCAGACCGGCAGGGGCGACAGGCTGACGAGCTTCCACGCGTTGAAGGACGGGGAGTTCATTCGAGGGTTCGCGCGAGGAAACGCACTTTCAGCGCCGCTTGTTGAGGATGAGGGGCAGGTGCACCGCGTCGTCCTTGTAGTCCAGACAGAGCGCGTACATGCACAGGTTGATGCCCAGGCGGATGGCCAGCTCGCGCTGCGGCTCGCCGCCAGGGGACACGTCGAACTCGTAGTCGCCGGACTCGCTGCGGCTCCACGCGCCCGCCACGTCGTTCTGCGAGTAGATGATCGCCGCGCGCTTGCCCACGCTCGCCACCAGCGGCAGCGGCTTGTGCAGCAGCCGCCCCGGCGCCGCGTCCAGCAGGAAGAAGGACTTGAAGACGACGTGCGTGCTCGGCGCCTCCTTCAGCGGGCTCTGCGGCAGCACGCGCGCCATCTCCCGGCGGAAGCTGGCGTCGAAGCCGTCCCCGTCGCTGCCGTCGTTGGCGTCCCCGAACACGAAGCCGCCGTACGTCAGGTAGCGGCGCAGGTTGGACACCTCCGCGTCACTCAGCGGCGGGAAGGGCCCGTCCCCTCCGAAGTAGAGGAACGGGTACTCGAAGAGGTCCGGACTGTTCAGCGCGAACGGGCGCGCGTCCGGCACCACCTCCACGGACGTGCGCCGCTGCAGCTCCCACGCGAGCCGGCGCAGCCCCGACAGCCGGCCGTCCCAGCGGCCCCCGTGCCGGGCCACGGCGGGGATGAAGCGGCTCTTCTCACCGAAGGCGGCCGCACGCCGGGACAGCAGCGGGACGAGCGCGGACGTGGCGAGCAGGAGGTTTCGACGGGAGAGAGACCGCACAGGCATGGGGACCTGCTTATACCGTCGGCGGGTGCCTGCATTCCCTGGTATAGACGCGCCCCATGGCGAAAGGCGGACAGACGCCCCCGGAGCCCGGCGGCGCCCCCCAAGCTCCCGGCACCGCTCCCGGCTCCCTCCCAGGCTCCGAAGAAGTGCGCGCCGCCTGGGCCCGCAAGGACCAGGGTGACGTGGCCGGAGCCCGGCGGGACGCGCGGCGCATCCTCGCGGGCAGCCCCTCCCCGGAAGACCGCGAACGCGCGGAAGACCTGCTGCGTGCCACCGAAACGCCCCGCGCCCTCTACGGTTACGCGCTCCTGGGCGCCGTCATCCTGGCGATGCTGCTGGGGCTCGCCCTGACCCGCTATTCCTGACGGCCACAGCCGCTAGGATGCCGCGCCATGGAAGGCTTCCTCCAGGCGCTCAAGTCGTACCAGACCTTCAACCCCTCCGGCTGGGTGGGCATCTATCGACTGCTCCCCATGTGGGTGGGCGTGGTGGTCGCGCTCGTGGGGCTGGTGCTGCTGCTCGCGGGCGGCGGCAAGCTGTTCCGCGTGGTGGCGGGCCCGGTGGGCGCGGTGCTGGGCCTGGTGTGGACGGGCGCCATCACCCAGCGGCTGAACCTGGGCGACCTGGATCCGCGCATGCCCACCCTGGTGGCCGCGGCACTGATGGCGCTGGGCTTCCTCTTCCCGCCCGCCGTCACCTTCGTGGGCGTGGGCGTGCCGCTGGGGCTGCTGGCGGGCCAGATTGCCGGCCCCAGCGACTTCCTGCTCGGCTTCGGGCCGGGCTTCATCGTGGGCGGACTGGTGGGCGCCATCCTCCACCGGCAGGTGAGCGGCATCGTCGCGTCGGTGGTGGGCGCGTGGCTGCTGGTGATTGGCGCGCTCGCGGCGCTGCACCAGTTCGGCGGTCTGGTGGAGGCGGTGGCCAGCCGGCCCTGGGGCGTCATCATCGCCGCGCTCCTCTTCGCCCTGGCGGGCAGTGTCTACCAGTTGGCCGTGCGCCCCACGCCCGAGGAGTCGGATCAACAGAAGGCGGAGAAGCAGCGGCAGAAGCAACGCCTGGCGGAGCAGCAGGCGCTCGAGAAGCGCTGGGGGGTCAAGTAACCCCTGTCCCGGCAATCCTTTACGCCGGGGGGGCCGGGGCGTAGATTCCGCCGGCTTTCCCCTCCCCTTCCTCGAGCATCGATGGGCCAGGCCAGCCGCAAGGACAAGGACACGCAGAAGCAGGAAGGGTCGCCCCCGGCGGCCTCCGTCCCGTCTTCCCCGGACGCCGCCCAGCCCGCCGTGCCCCATGAGGGGTGGCGCAAGCCCGCCGGCATGAGCCGCAAGGGGTGGGCCATCCTCGCGGGCGCCGTCGCCTTCATCCAGCTCCCGCTCATCCACTACGCGCTCTTCCGGGGCCAGGCGGACGTCACCGCGACGGTGCCCTACCAGCAGTCGTTCAACGACCCGGCCGTCGTCGCGCGCGACTTCTTCTCCACCGGCGCCTACTGGCGCGTGACGAACGGGGAGCTGCTCGGCCCCGCGCCCAAGAACAACCCGCTGTGGCTCCAGGCCGCGCTGCCGGACGACGTGGCGGTGGAGTTCGACGTGCGCCCGGAGTACCCCGAGGGCGACATCCGCGTGGAGCTGTTCGGCAACGGCCGCGACCCGGCCTCCGGCTACGTGCTGGTGCAGGGCGGGTGGAACAACAGCCTGTCCGTCATCGCCCGGAAGGACATCAACGCCCCCGCGCTGGACGCGCTCCAGCGCAAGGCCGCGCGCGTCGCGGAGAAGGGCGGCGGCCAGGGCGCGGACCTCGTCGCCACCGGCGTCTTCAAGAAGGACACCCGGGTGCGCGTGGAGTCCCGCGTGGGCGCCCCCATCCAGTCCGGCCGCACGTACCACTGGCGCATCGAGCGGCGCGGCAACGTGCTCAAGTGGGCCATCGACGGACAGCTGGTCGCGGAGCTGGACGATCCGTTCCCCTTGAAGGGCAAGGGGCAGGACCGGCTGGGCCTGTCCGGCTGGGAGTCGCAGCTGTTCTTCGACAACCTGCGCATCGGCACGCCGGACTCCATGCCCGCCACCCTGGTGGCGAAGCAGGAGCCCACCCTGCCCCCGGGCCCCTCCGAGGACGACTTCAACCGCGACACCCTGGGTGACGCGTGGAACGTCACCAACCCCGCCGCCGTGAAGCTCGAGGACGGGGCGCTGGTGGTGCAGAACGTGGGCAACCGCCCGGTGTGGCTGAAGAAGCCCCTCCCGGAGAACGCCGTCATCGAGTTCGACGCCTGGGGTGACAGCCCTGACGGCGACATGAAGGTCGAGGCGTGGGGCGACGGCCGCTCCTTCTACGCGGGCGACCCGCGCCTGCAGTACACCGCCACCGGCTACGTCTTCATCTACGGCGGCTGGAAGAACACCCAGTCCATCATCGCGCGCCAGCACGAGCACACCAACGACCGCGCCGTGCGCGACGGCGCCGCGGTGGTGCCCGGCCAGCGCTACCACTTCAAGATCACCCGGCGGGACGGACTCCTGTCGTGGGAAGTGGACGGCAAGCCCTTCCTCACCCTCCAGGACGCGTCCCCGCTCTACGGCCCCCGGAACCAGTACTTCGGGTTCTCCGGCTGGCAGACGCGCGTCCACTTCGACAACCTCAAGATCCAGCCGCTGTAGCCTTCCCCCGGGCGGCGGAGGAAACACCCGTGCGCAGAGTCGGAATCTTCGGCTGGGGCGTGGTCGCCCCGCGTTCCCCCAACATCGAGGCCTTCGCGAAGAACCTCGAGTCGTCCGAGACCTGGCTGACCCCCTTCAACGGCTTCGGTCCGGACAACTTCCTCGTCGGCACGCCCACGTTCAACCTGGCGGACTACAAGCCGTGGATCGACGCGCGCTTCCCCGCCAACCGCTTCTCCCAGCTGGAGCGGAAGATGGGGCAGCCCACGCAGTACGCCATCGGCGCCTTCATCCAGTCGCTGTCGCAGAACCCGGGCATCGAGAAGGAGCTCCAGGCCCTGGGCACGAAGGCCCACGTCTACGTGGGCACCGGCCTGGGCGACCTGCCCACCATCCAGCACATCTCCCTGGACCTCTACCGCGCCCAGCGCCGGTGGGACCGCTTCTGGGCTTCCCCGGAGCGCAACGGCGCCGTTCGCCAGTGGCGTGAGACGCGCGAGCCCCTGCCCGGCCTGCCTCCGGAGCCCTCCACCATCGAGGAGGTGGAGCGCGACAAGGCGGAGGACGACTGGTGGCACTTCTGGGCGGGCCGCTCGCCGGAGCTGCGCGAGTACCTGGAGGAGCTGCGCGAGATTGAAGCCATTGGCGTGCCCGACGAGGGCGACGTGGAGTCCGCCAAGCTGGCCGTCATCAAGGAGAAGCGCACGCGCAACGGGCGCCTGCAGAAGAAGTGGAGCGCGCCCGAGCCGCCGTGGAACGCCGTGTCCTCCAACGTGCTGTGGAACATCCACAACACGCCCGCGTCCCAGGTGTCCATGCTGGGGCAGATCACCGGCATGACCTTCGCGCCGGTGGCCGCGTGCTCGTCCTTCGGCTACGGGCTGAAGCTGGCCATGAACGCCATCCGCCTGGGTGAGGCGAAGGCCGTGGTGCTGGGCATGACGGACGCGGCGCCCAACCCGCTGGTGGTGGGCGGATTCTACAACGCGCGCGTCATCTCCGCGGACGCCGCCGTGTCCAAGCCCCTCACCGCGCTGCGCGGCACGCACATCGCCGGAGGCTCGGTGGTGTGGGTGGTGGGCGACTACGAGCACTTCACGCAGAAGGGCTTCAAGGCGCTGGGCCTGGAGCCCGTCGCCGTGGGCGTCACCGCGGACGCGGACCACATCATCACCCCGTCCAAGGAAGGCCCCACGCTGGCCATCCGCGAGGCGCTGGGCGCCGCCGGTTGTCAGCCCCAGGACGTGGGCAGCTGGGACCTGCACGCCACCGCCACCCCTGGTGACTTCCTGGAGGTGCAGAACCTGCGCGACGTGCTGCCGGAGTCCGTGCTCATTACCGCGCGCAAGGGAACCTTCGGCCACGGCATGTCCGCGGGCGGCGGCTGGGAGCTCACGGCGCAGTACCTGGGCGCGGCGGCGGGCAAGGTGTACCCCACGCCGCTGGCCGCCCCGGAGCTCAACAAGCAGATCGCCAAGGTGCACGGCCGCTTCGTCTTCAACCAGGAAGTGGCGGCGCCCGAGGGGTGCTCGGGCAAGCTGTCCATGGGCGTGGGCGGCATCAACGCCTGCGTCATCTCCCGGCCCTGGAAGTAGCCGGGAGGCGCCGGGCCACCGGTGGACGCGTTGTCCCGCGTCCCCCGGGTCAGCCCTTGGGCACCGCCACCATGTCGAAGTCCGGGATGCGTTCGCGCATGAACTCGCGCATCCGGTTGATGAGGGCCGCCTCAATCTGCCGGGCGCGCTCGCGGCTGACGCCGTACTTGTCGCCGATGTCCTGGAGCGTGAGCGGTTCGTCCGCGGTGAGGCGGTGCTCGAAGATGTAGCGCTCCTTGCCCTCCAGCGTCTGGGCGAAGGCGGCCAGGTTCTCCCGGAAGAGGGCCTTGAGCTGCTCGCCGCCCAGGCGCTCGTCGGCGGGCACCGCGCTGGACGGCAGGTAGCGGTCCGCCCGGGTGGAGCCCGAGTCCCCGTCGTTGCCCAGCGGCGCGTCGATGGACACCTCGTCGTGCCCCAGCCGCTGGTCCATCTCCACCACGTCCTGCTCGGTGACGTTGAGGCGCTCCGCCAACAGGCGCGGGCTGGCCTCGAAGCCCTGGGAGACGAGCTTCTCCTGCTCCTGGCGCAGCTTGAAGAAGAGCTTCCGCTGGGCCTCGGTGGTCCCCAGCTTCACCATCTTCCAGTTGTCCATGATGTAGCGAAGGATGTACGCGCGGATCCACCAGGCGGCGTAGGAGCTGAGCTTCACGCCCCGGTCCGGGTCGTACTTCTTCACGGCCTGCATCAGCCCGATGTTGCCCTCCTGCACCAGGTCCAGCAGGGACAGGGGGTTGCGGTGGTACTCGTGGGCCAGTTTCACCACGAGTCTCAGGTTGGAGGCCACCAGGCGGTAGGCCGCCCGCACGTCCCCCGTGGACTGGTACTCCTTGGCCAGCCGGTGCTCCTCCTCCCGGGTGAGCAGGGGGTGCTTCGTCACCTCGGCCATGTAGGCCTGGAGGGGGTCCCGGCTGGTGAGGGCGCTGCTGCCCTCCGCGCGCACCAGGGCGGCCGGCCGGGCGGCGCGGGCCGGAGCGGGGACCTCCTCGATTTCCGCCTCCGCTTCGTTCAGCTCCGCCAGGTCCGGCTCCAGGGCGTCCGGGTCCTGGGCGGCCTCCTCCCCCTCCTCCTCCGGAGCCTCAGGCGCGGATTCCCGGGCCTTCCCCGGCCGGGCGGAGGCCGCGGGGCGCTTCGCGCGGGGCCGGGGGGCGGCCGGACCATTGGTTCTCTTCCTCCCATTCGCCATGCGCGCTCCATACCCCAAAGTGCCGCGATTGTTGCCAGAGGGTAATGCAGGGGCTATGCCCATGCCCGATGAGCGACATCCAAGAGCCCACGCCGGGAGCCCCGGCACCTGACGAAGCCTCGACGCGTCCCGGCGAGTACATCGCGGACATCAGCTTCGAAGAAATGAACCTCTCCGAGCCCCTCCGCCGCGCGCTGGCGGAGCGCGGCTACACCAGTCCCACCCCCGTCCAGGCCAAGGCCTTCGGTCCCGCGATGGCGGGCAAGGACCTCATCGTCCGCAGCAAGACGGGCACGGGCAAGACGGCCGCCTTCGGCCTGCCCCTGCTGGAGAAGATCCCCGCGGACGAGAAGCGCGTGCGCGCCCTCATCCTCTGCCCCACGCGCGAACTGGCGCTCCAGGTGGCGGAGGAGCTCACCACCCTGGCCAAGTACAAGGGCGTGAAGGTGGCGGCCATCTACGGCGGCGCCTCCATGAAGCAGCAGGAGGACGCGCTGGAAGAGGGCACGCCCATCATCGTGGGCACCCCCGGCCGCGTCTTCGACCACATCAACCGTGGCAACCTCAAGCTGGACGGCTGCGACCACGCCATCCTCGACGAAGCCGACGAGATGCTGAACCAGGGCTTCTACGAGGAGGTCACGCGCATCCTCGACCGCCTTCCGAAGACGCGCCAGGTGCTGCTCTTCAGCGCCACCGTCCCCACGGACATCCAGAACCTCATCGCGCGCTACACGACGAACGCGGAGACGCTGCTGTTGTCCGGCGACGTCTTCACGGTGGAGCACATCCACCACATCCGCTACGACGTGTCGGACCAGTTCCCCAAGCCGCGCAACCTCATCTACATCCTGGAGAAGGAGGAGCCCTCCAACGCCATCATCTTCTGCAACACGCGGGATGACACGGCGCTGGTGACCGCGGTGCTCAACCGCAACGGCTTCGACGCGGAGCTGCTCAACGGAGACCTGCCGCAGAAGGAGCGCGAGCGGGTGATGGGCAAGGTGAAGCGCGGCGAGGTGGCCTTCATGGTCGCCACGGACATCGCGGCGCGCGGCATCGACATCTCCGGGCTGGAGTACGTCATCAACTACTCCCTGCCGGAGGACCCCGCCGTCTACCTGCACCGCGTGGGCCGCACGGGCCGCATCGGCAACAAGGGCACGGCCATCAACCTCTTCTCCGGGCGCGAGCTGGCGACGTTCACCGTGCTGGAGAAGAAGTTCGGCATCAAGTTCGAGATGCGTGAGATGCCCGCCCCCGAAGAGGCGATGCACCTGTGGACCGAGCGCCACTTGCGCGAGCTGCGCGAGGGCATGGGCTCCAGCATCTTCGAGGGCTTCCTGCCCCTGGCCTCGCAGCTCAAGCAGCGGCCGGACGCGGACGACCTCATCGCCTTCCTCATCAAGTACTACTTCAGCCGCCTGCGCATGGAGAAGGCCCAGGCCGCCGGTGAGACGGAGAAGCGCGAGCCGGCGCCGGAGCGCAAGCCCATGGAGCGCCGGGGCAAGGACCGCGACCGTGAGCGCGACCGCGAGCGTCCCCGCCGCGAGGAGCGCGGCGAGCGCACCGAGCGTCCGCGCCGCGACGAGCACCCGGACCGCGAGCGCCGTCCGCGCCGCGACGAGCCGCGCCGCGAGGACCGGGGTGAGCGCCGGGGTGCCGGTTCCGCCGCGCTGGAGGCGGGCCCGGGCGAGACGAAGCTCTGGGTGAACCTGGGCACCGCGGACGGCCTGGGGCCGGGCAGCATCGCCACGGCCATGGAGGACGCGGGCGCGCCGCTGGGCAAGATGGTGCGCGCGGAACTGCGCCCCACGTTCGCGTACGTCTTCGTGGCGGAGGAGGACTCCGCGGGCTTCGAGGCGCTCAACGGCAAGCAGCACGGCGGCAAGACGCTCCGCGTGGAGAAGAGCAAGCCGCGCAGCGAGCGCGACGCCACCAGCACCCGCCCGCCCCCGTCCCCGGACGCGGGCCCCGGCGAGGTGAAGCTCTGGGTGAACCTGGGCATGGACGACGGCATGGACGAGGCGAAGCTGCCCGCCACGCTGGAGTCCCTGGGCGCGCCGGCGGGCAAGGTCATCAAGGCCCTCACCCGCCCCACCTACGGCTACGTCTACGTGCCGGAAGGTGACGCCGAGGGCTTCGAGTCGCTCAACGGCAAGGCGCACAACGACAAGCCGCTGAAGCTGGAGCGGCACCGTCCGCGCGGCCAGCGTGAAGAGCGCCGCCCCCGTCATGAGGCGCTGCAGGACATCCCCGGCCAGGCGCGCCTGTGGGTGGGCCTGGGCCGTCAGGAAGGCCTGGACGAGGCGGGCGTCACCGCCGCGCTGGAGGCCGCGGGCGCTCCGGCGGGCAAGGTGCTGCGCATCGACCTGCGCCCCACGTACGCGTATGTCTTCGTGGCGGAGGAGGACGTGGCGGGCTTCGAGTCCACCCACGGCAAGCCGCACGGCGAGGGCAAGACGCTCAAGGTGGAGCGCGCCAAGCGTAAGTAGTGCTTCCGTGCCTCGGGGGGGCTCACAGCTCCCTCAAGGCTCCGGAGCCGTCTTCTTCCTGCGGGCCCGGTGGTAGTGCGCCACGCACAGCCCCCGGGCCAGCACGGGCCGGCCGCACTCCGGTGAAGCGCAGGCCTCGCCGCCCACCTTCGCCGGAGGAGTCGAAGCGCCCGGCCCGCCGCTGAACATCGCCTCCGCCACCGCCAGCAGGCGGTCCACGTCGTCGCGCCCCAGCTTCTTCAGCCGCACCCACTCCACCAGCCGATGAGCCCCCGCGTCCTCCGCGTCCTCCAGCCGGAACAGCTCCCCCAGCGGCAGCTCCAGCGCGGCCGCGACCTGGAGGAGCGTGTCGTAGCTGGGGTTGCGCTCGCCGCGCTCCAGCAGGGACACGAAGCTCACGGAGATGTCGCACCGGGCGGCGAAGTCCTCCTGGGTGAGGCCCCGGCGCTCGCGCAACGTGCGGATCCGCCGCGCCAGTCCCTGCAGGGACGAACCGGCGTCGCTGTCGTCCGGGGAATGGGGGCGCATGGACGCCCTCATCGTAGCGCACCCCTTCTGTTAAGGTTTTCCGTCTGTCCTCAGGAGTGAAGCCCACCATGAACGCCGTCGACGGCACCAACTACTACTTCCGCAAGGCCGCGCGGGTGATGGACGTGGGCACGCCCATCGAGACGCTCCTGGCCACGCCCCTGCGCGAGGTGAAGGTCCAGGTGTCCATCGAGATGGACTCCGGCGAGATCCGCACGTTCCTGGGCTACCGCATCCAGCACGACAACAGCCGCGGCCCCATGAAGGGCGGCCTGCGCTACCACCCCGCCCTGGACCAGGACGAGTGCGTGTCGCTCGCGTCGCTGATGACGTGGAAGACGGCCGTGGTGAACGTGCCCTACGGCGGCGCCAAGGGCGGCGTGGCGTGCGACCCCGCGCAGATGAGCCTCAAGGAAGTGGAGCGGCTCACGCGCAAGTTCGTGGATCAGATTCAGGACGTCATCGGGCCCACGCGGGACATCCCCGCGCCGGACGTCAACACCAACCCCCAGGTGATGGCCTGGGTGATGGACCAGTACTCGCGCTACCACGGCCACTCCCCGGCGGTGGTGACGGGCAAGCCCCTGGAGCTGTACGGCTCCAAGGGCCGCGAGGCCGCCACCGGGCGCGGCCTGCTCTACGTGTGCCGTGAAATCCTGCGCGACCTGGGCATGCCGGTGAAGGGCACGCGCTTCGCCATCCAGGGCTTCGGCAACGTGGGCAGCCACATCGCGCAGCTCATCTGGGGCGACGGCGGCGTGGTGGTGGCCGCGTCCGACGTGCTGGGCGGCATGTACAACCCCATGGGCCTGGACGTGCCGTCCCTCTTCGAGCACGTGAAGCGCACCGGCACCGTGACGGGCTTCAGCGGCGGCACGCCGTGCTCCAACGAGGACGTGCTCGCGGCGGACTGCGAGGTGCTCATCCCCGCGGCGCTGGGCCACGTGCTCACCCGCGACAACGCCAACAGCGTGCGCGCGCGCCTGGTGGTGGAGGGCGCCAACGGCCCCACCCAGCCGGAGGCGGACGACATCCTGGAGAAGCGCGGCATCTTCGTGGTGCCGGACATCCTGGCCAGCGCGGGTGGCGTGACGGTGAGCTACCTGGAGTGGGTGCAGAACCTCCAGCACGTCTCCTGGGAAGAGGACCGCGTCAACGCGGAGCTGGAGAAGACGATGAAGGAGGCCTACGACCGGGTGGCGCAGATTGCACGGTCTCGTAAGGTTTCCATGCGGACGGCCGCTTACATCCTGGCCATTGGCCGGGTGGGCAAGGCCACGGTGCTGCGCGGCATCTGACGCACCCCGCCGCGCACGCGGCCAGGCAGGCGTGGGGCTCCGGGCCGCTTCCGTGCGGGGCCCGCTTCCGCTAGACGCCCGGCCATGATGGTCACCCTGCAGGACATCCAGGCGGCGCGCGAACGGATCCGCACCGCGCTGCGCCCCACGCCGTGCCCCGCGTCGGACTACTTCACGGAGAAGACCGACTGCGCGGTGGTGTACTTCAAGCTGGAGAACCTCCAGCGCACCGGCGCCTTCAAGGAGCGCGGCGCGCTCAACAAGCTGCTGACGCTGACGGAGGAGGAGAAGCGCCGCGGCGTCATCGCGGCCTCCGCCGGCAACCACGCGCAGGGCGTGGCGTACCACGCGCGCCGGCTGGGCATCCGCGCCACCATCGTGATGCCGGAGCGCACGCCGCTCATCAAGGTGACTCGCACGCGTGACGACTACGGCGCGCGCGTGGTGCTCAAGGGCGCCAACTACGACGAGGCCTACGCGGAGGCCCTGCGCATCCAGGCCGCGGAGGACCTGGTCTTCGTGCACCCGTTCAACGACCCGCACGTCATCGCGGGCCAGGGCACCATCGCGCTGGAGCTGTTGGAGCAGTGCCCGGACCTGGAGCTGGTGGTGGTGCCGGTGGGCGGCGGCGGGCTCATCTCCGGCATCGCCGTGGCGCTGAAGCAGACGAACCCGCGCATCCAGGTGGTGGGCGTGCAGGCCTCCACCATCGCCAGCATGAAGGCGTCGCTGGATGCCGGGAAGCGCACGGAGCTCACCAACGCGGGCACCACCATCGCGGACGGCATCGCGGTGAAGGTGCCGGGGGAGCTCACCTTCGAGCACGTGCGCAAGTACGTGGACGCGATGGTGACGGTGGACGAGGAGGAGATCGCCGCCGCCATCCTGATGATGCTGGAGCAGGAGAAGTCGGTGGCGGAGGGCGCGGGCGCGGCGGGGCTGGCGGCGCTCGTCAACGGCCGGATTCCTCAGGCGAAGGGCAAGCGCGTCGCCATCATCGTGGGCGGCGGCAACATCGACATGAACGTCATCAGCCGCATCATCGAGCGGGGCCTCGTGAAGGCGGGCCGCCTGGTGCAGCTGGAGGTGCGGCTGCCGGACCGGCCCGGCGTGCTCGCGCGGCTCACCACGCAGATCGCGGAGATGCGCGCCAACGTGGTGGACCTGCACCACGACCGCGCCTTCTCCAAGGCGGGCCTGGGCGAGGCCACGGTGGAGGTGATGCTGGAGACCACCGGGCACGCGCACATCCAGGAGCTGATGGCCGCGCTGGAGGCCCAGGGCTGGCAGGTCGCACGGACGTAGGGCGGGGAGGCTTGCGCGGGCGCTCGGGGCTTCGGCGATACTCCGGAAACCCATGAACACGCCCCTCATCGCCCTGCTGCTCCTCGCCGCCGCTCCTCCCGCGCAGAAGGCGAAGGAGCTGGCCGCCCACAAGGAGTGGGAGGAGCTGTACCTCGCGTTCGCCGCCGCGGATCCAGCCTCCTACCCGGAGGCGCAGCGGCCGTCCGTGGCGGGCCCGCTGCTCAAGGGCTGCGAGGCGCTGCTCGCGGAGGACTCGGTGATGGCGTACTCGCTGGGCGAGCGCGCCGTGGCCTTCCAGGAGACGGCGGGCGGCCTGCGCTGCCTGGCGCGCTCCGCGCTGAAGACGGATCAACGGGCCTCCGCGGAGGAGGCGCTGAAGAAGGGCCTGGCCAACTTCCCCAAGGACGGCGCGTTCGCGCTGGAGCTGGGCAGGTTGCAGTTGCTGGACAAGGACTCGGCGGGGGCGCTGGCCACGCTGCAGCAGGTGCCCGCGAAGTCGAAGGAGGCCGCGGAGGCGAAGAAGCTGATGCAGCAGGCGCGCGCTCAGGTGTCGGAGGAAGGGGCCGCGCGGCGCGAGGCGGAGCGCCTGGAGCAGCGGATGAATGGCGAGCCCTCCCCGGGGGACACGCGCCAGGTGAAGGGGACCGCGGGCGGAGAGGTCCGTCCGGCGAGCCTGAGCTACGAATCCGGCGTGGGCAAGGACGGCATGCGCGTGCGCCAGAACAGCCGCTTCGCCATCCGCTACTTCAACAGCGACCGGGACTTCGGGCAGCGCGCGGAGTACGAGGGCAAGGTCGTGTCCGCACTCGATGAAGCCTATGACTTCACCCAGCGGACGCTGGGCCGGGCCCGCGAGCGGCAGCTGAACGTGGTGCTCTACACCCGCGACGAGTTCGCCACGCACCTGGGCCCCTCGTACGCGGCCCGGGTGGCCGGCCTGTACCACGACAACGCCATCCGCATGAACGACGCGGCGGAGCTGACACAGGCGACGAAGGCCACCCTGGTGCACGAGTACGTGCACGCGGCGGTGGACGAAATCTGCCCGCGCGGCGGCGGCGCCCTGCCCCGCTGGTTCAACGAGGGCCTGGCCGAGTACATCGAGTGGCGCTACCTGGGGCTGGACGGCCCCCCGCGCTACCTGCGCGACGTGATGAAGGGCCAGGCGAAGCAGGGGCGGCTGCCGAAGCTGTCGGACATGGACTCGCAGGCGCCCATCTCCATGTCCCAGCCGGAAGTCGCCTACGGAACATCCGCCATGGCGGTGCGGGAGCTGGTGCGGCTGGGGGGACAGGAGAAGCTCCTGGACTTCATCCAGAAGGCGGGCCAGGCCGAGTCCTTCCAGGAGGCCCTGAAGGCAGCCTACGAGAAGGACTTCGCGGGCCTGGATCTGGCGGTGCGTGCCGCCCTCTCGGGGAGGTAGCGGCCGGTCGGGCGTGGCGGATTGGTTTACCCCCTGGCGGGAGTCCCCTACACTCGCGGGCCTCCAAGATTTTCGCTGCGGCGGTCCCCCCAAGACGCTGGCGCAGCAAGGTGACGGATGTCCGATACGCGCGCCGCGATGAGAGAGTTCCGCTTCCTGGATGAGAAGCGGAAGCTGGGAAGCCTGTCCGCTGTCGAGGAGGCTCGCTGGGTCGAGTTGCGCGGCCTTTTGGGCATCCAGGACGCGGCGGACACCGCGGCGGCGGCTCAGGCGTGGGCCCAGCCCGAGCAGCAGCCCCAGGGGTACTACGGCGAGGATGGCCAGTGGTACGCCTACCCCGCCGGCTACGACCCCAACGCCCAGGGCTACTACGGCGAGGATGGCCAGTGGTACGCCTACCCCGCCGGCTACGACCCCAACGCCCAGGGCTACTACGGCGAGGATGGCCAGTGGTACGCCTACCCCGCCGGCTACGACCCCAACGCTGCGGCGTATGATCCGAACACCGCGGCCCATGATCCGAACGCGGCGGCGGCCTGGGCGCAGCAGGGTTACGACCCGAACGCAGCGTATGACCCGAACGCGGCGGCGGGCTACGCGGCCCCGGTGGATCCGCAGGCCTATGCCCCGCAGGCGCCCGCCGAGCCGGACAGCCTGAACCTCAGCACGGACGACATCGACATCCCCTCTCTGAGTGAACCCGCGCCGTGGATGCCCCAGGCACCCGTGGCGACGGCGCCTGCTCCGGCGGAGACGTGGGACACGAGCGCCGAAGAGGACTTCTCCGGTCTGTCGACGGAGACGCCGCCCCCGGTGGCCGCCGCCGAGCCGGAGCCCTCGCTGGAGGATTCGTTCGCGGACCTGTCGATGGAGGTCGAGTCGGAGGCCCAGGCCCCGGCGACGTCCGGTCTGGATCCGATGGCGGAGGCGCTTGCCTCCGCGGAGCACGCGGTCGGAGAGGCGGAGCTGCTGGAGGCCGAGCCCGTCGCCGAGGCGGTGATGGCCGAGGACCTGTCGCCCGTGGACGCGGCGTGGGACGCGGCGCCGCTGGCGGTGGAGTCCGAGGAGTCCCGGGCCAGCGCGCTCGATACCGCGCCGCTCGCGGTGGAGCCGGCGGCGCCGGCCGAAGGCGCGGCTTCGGAGTGGGACTGGAGCGACGTCGCGACGGCGGAGTCCTCCGCGCCGGTGGAAGCCGCCGTGCAGGAGGCCCAGGCGGTCGCGACGGAGACGGCGGGAGCGTGGGGGACGGATGCGGACCCTGTCGCTGGAGCGCCGGAGCAAGGTGGAGAGATCGCGCTCGGCGCGGGTGACATCGCGGAGGCGTGGACCGACGGCGCCGCGGCCACGGAAGTGCCCGCGGAGGAGATCGCCCTGGACGCGGGCGAGGTCGCCACGGAGTGGCAGCCGGAGACGGCCAGCGCGGAGACCTGGCAGTCCGGTGGAGAGGCCTTGGCGACCGGCACGACCGAGGTCGAGGCTGCGTGGCAGGCAACCGCGGAGGCGGAGGAGATCCCGCTCAGCACGAGCGACGTCGCCACGGACTGGCAGGCTGAGGGTGAGGCTCCGGCGGCCGATGCGACTGCGCTCGGCACGAACGACGTCGCCTCGGACTGGCAGACCGGCGGCGAGGCCGCGGCGGAGGAGATCGCGCTCGGCACGAATGACGTCGCCACCGAGTGGCAGGCCGATCCGAGTGCTTCACCGGAAGGCGCGGGGGAGATCGCCCTCGGAGCCGAGGATGTCGCCACGGAGTGGCAGGCCGGCGCGACGGAAGCTCCCGCCGAGGAGATCGCGCTCGATTCGAGCGAGGTCGCCACGGATTGGCAGTCGGGCAACGCCCCGGCCAGCGAGGAGATTGCGCTCGGCGCGAGTGATGTCGCGACGGAGTGGCAGGCCGACAACACGGCTCCGGTGCAGACCTCCGCCGAGGAGATCACGCTCGGCACGGATGACGTCGCGACGGAGTGGCAGGCCAATGATCCGGCGGGTGTCGCCGCCGAGACGTGGCAGGCTGGCACGGAGACGCCCGCCGAAGAGATCGCGCTCGACGCGAGTGATGTCTCGGCGGACTGGCAGTCCGGCGACGCCCCTGAGGCGGAAGTCCCCGCCGAGGAGATCGCGCTCGACGCGAACGATGTCGCCTACGAAGGCGCCGCGGATGGGTCCGTTGGCGGCGATGCTTCGGCGGTCGCGGCCGGTGTGGAGGCGCAGACCTTCGACGTGGCCGACCTGGGAGCCGAAGAGGAGCAGCAGCTCACTCCGCCGCCCTCCCCGTTCGCGAATGAGTCGGGCATTCCGTCGCTGCGGATCCGCAGCATCCCGGTCGGCCCGGACATCGAAGCCGACACGCTGGAGCTCGGCTCGGACGATGTCGAGCCCGCGGCCGAAGTGGCCCCTGCATCGGAACAGTGGGGTGAGCTGAGCGGCAGTGCCGACGACGCCGTGCCGCTGGCCACCGCCTCCGAGTCGCTCGCCGAAGCGCAGTCCACCGAGTCATCGGAGTGGAACACCTCGGGTCAGGATGCGCAGGCGTGGTCCGCCGAGGGTGAGCCCTCGGACTCCACCGCCACCGTGGGCTTGCAGGACACGTCCGCCGCCATCGAGCTCCAGCCCGAGTGGGCCGCCGATGCCGTGGAGCCCGCCGCCCCCATCGAGCTCCAGCCCGAGTGGGCCGCCACCGCTGACACGGCGGAGGGCACCGGTTCGGAGCAGGCGTGGTCAGGCACCGCGTCGTCCGAACAGCCCACCGCGAACGCCGCGCCCGCGTGGGATGCCCCGGCCACCGAATCCGCATGGGCCGCATCCACGACGGCGCCCGTCGCGGATGCCCAGGGCGGATGGACGCCCCCGTCCGAAGAGGCTCCGCTGATCGTGGCCCAGTCCGAATGGGCCTCGCCGGAGGCTGACGCCGCGCAGCCGGCACAGACGTCCGACTGGAACGCCACGGAAGAAGCCGCCCCCATCGAGGCCCATTCGGACTGGGCCACGGAGGAAGCCGCGCCCGTCGCCGCGCAGCCCGAGTGGGCGGCCGCTGAAGAGGCCCCCATCGAAGCGCAGCCGGAGTGGGCCACGGAAGAAGCCGCGCCCATTGCCGCGCAGCCCGAATGGGCCGCCGCTGAAGAAGCCGCGCCGCTCGAGGCCCAGCCGGAATGGACCACCCCTGAAGGCAGCGCCACCGTTCCCACGCAGCCGCAGTGGGGAACCGCTGAGGGCGCGCCCGTCGAGGCCCAGCCCGAGTGGGCCACGGCTGAAGACACCGCGCCCGTCGCCGCGCAGTCCGAGTGGACCACCGAAGAGTCCGCACCGGTCGCCGAGCAATCCGAGTGGGCGACGGGTGAAGCTGCGCCGATCGAGGCCCAGCCTGAGTGGACGACGAGCGACAGCACCACGGAGGCCGCGCCGATCGAGGCCCAGCCGGAGTGGGCGACGAGCGACAGCACCACGGAGGCCGCGCCGATCGAGGCCCAGCCGGAGTGGGCCACGGAAGAAGCCGCCACACCGGTCGCCGCGCAGTCCGAGTGGGCGAGCACGGAAGCTGCCGCGCCCACGGCGCCGCAGTCGGAGTGGGCCACCGAGGAAGCCGCGCCCATCGAAGCGCAGCCGGAGTGGGCGACCACGGAAGCCTCCGAGCCCGTCGCCGCGCAGCCCGAGTGGGCCGCCGAAGAGGCCGCGCCTGTCTCGGCGCAGCCTGAGTGGGCCACGGAAGAAGCCACCGCGCCCGTCGCTGCACAGCCCGAGTGGGCCGCCGAAGAGGCTCCCATCGAAGCCCAGCCGGAGTGGGCCACCGAGGAAGCCGCGCCCGTCGCCGCGCAGCCCGAGTGGGCCGCCGAAGAGGCTCCCATCGAGGCCCAGCCGGAGTGGGCCACGGAGGAAGCCGCGCCCGTCGCTGCACAGCCCGAGTGGGCCGCCGAAGAGGCTCCCATCGAAGCGCAGCCGGAGTGGGCCACCGAGGAAGCCGCGCCCGTCGCGGCACAGCCCGAGTGGGCCGCCGAAGAGGCTCCCATCGAGGCCCAGCCGGAGTGGGCCACCGAGGAAGCCGCGCCCGTCGAAGCACAGCCCGAGTGGGCGACCACGGAAGCCTCTGAGCCCGTCGCCGCGCAGCCCGAGTGGGCGACCACGGAAGAAGCCGCGCCCATCGAAGCGCAGCCCGAGTGGGCGACCACGGAAGCCTCTGAGCCCGTCGCCGCGCAGCCCGAGTGGGCGACCACGGAAGCCTCTGAGCCCGTCGCCGCGCAGCCCGAGTGGGCCGCCGCCGAAGAGGCCCCCATCGAAGCGCAGCCCGAGTGGGCCACCACGGAAGCTTCCCCCGTCGCCGCACAGCCGGAGTGGGCCGCTGAAGAGGCCCCCATCGAAGCGCAGCCCGAATGGGCCACCACGGAAGCCGCCCCCGTCGCCGCGCAGCCCGAGTGGGCCGCTGCCGAAGAGGCCCCGATCGAAGCGCAGCCCGAGTGGGCCGCTGCTGAAGAGGCCCCCATCGAAGCTCAGCCCGAATGGGCGACCCCGGAGGCCGTGACCCCGGGCGCGGAGCAGCCGTGGGCCGCCACGGACGCCTCCGCGCAGTCGGAGTGGGCCGCCACCGAGGACTCCTCCGCGAGCTCCGCCTGGGCCCAGCCGTCCACCGACGCCCAGCAGCCCTGGGACGCCCCGGTCGAGGAGGCCGCCCCTGAGTGGAGCGCCGCTCCCTCCACGCCGGAATGGGGCGCCCCTGAAGCCCCTGCCGCGCGCTCCGCCTGGGCCGCGCCCCAGGAGGCCCAGCCCGAGTGGATGGCCGACGCAGCCCCCGCGGCGTCCACCTGGCAGGCCCCCCCCTGTCTCGTATACACATCTCCGAGCCCACGAGACATGCGCAGA
>NZ_RAWN01000062.1:0-48178 GCF_003668895.1 Corallococcus sp. AB045 | reverse complement strand
CCGCCCATCCCGCCCCAGCAGGGCGCGCATCGCCACGCGGTCCTGGGCCACGTCCAGCCGCGACAGGATGACCTCCGGGGGCAGCCGCACGGCCTTCTTCGCGTTCGCGCGCTGATCCGCCAGTCCGGGGAAGCGCTCCGGCTTCACGCGCAGCCCCACCTGGAGCAGCGTCTTGCCCTTGCGCTTGGTCTTGAGCTTCGTCTTGCCGCTGCTGCCGCGGCCGTAGCGCTTGCGCTTCTGGACGTGCTCCACGACGGACAGGTGCAGGTGCGTGCCATCCGCGAAGCGGCCGTGCAGGGACAGCCACGCATCGGTGAAATCCTCGCAGTCCCACCGGCCCCGCTTGAGCTTGCCCACGCTCTTGCGCGCGTCATCCTCCGGCGCCAGGTCCAGCTTCACGTCCACGGGCGCGTTCGCGTCCAGGTCCACCTGGAAGCGCTGGAGCAGCACGGCCACCAGCCCGTAGCGGCGGTTCTCCAGGTCCGTGTGCTTCGAGCGCGCCCAGAGGATGCAGAGCGCGATGCTCGTCGCGAGAAATGCGGCGGACAGCAGCCACTTCAACAGGATGACGAACGAGATGCTGAGGCACACGAAGACGAAGGAGCCGATCCCCATCAAGATCCGCCTCCGCTCCGCCCACGCGTCCAGCGCCCCCAGCGTCTTCAGGTCCGCCAGCACCTCCGTCACCGGGGCGCGGGTTTCGTAGACATACGTCTTCTTGAATTCGGAGGTGTCGAGCGCCACGGTCGTGAGAGTAGAGATCCGCTCCCGGGCGGTCAAACCGACTGGCGACGTCCGCGCGCGGCCTGCAACTTCGCGCGCCGGCGGGTGTAGCCCAGCACCTGGTAGATGCTCAGGAGCATCATCGTCGCGGTGCGGGACGCGTCGTCCTTGGCTCCCGGTTCACGCTCCGCCCGCGCCACCCACTCGTCGGACAGCCGGGCGCGCAGAAGCAGCCGGCCCGAGGCGACGCGCACCCGCTCCAATTCGACCTTCCGGGGCAGGCGCGTGGCGGCGGTGGCGCGGACCTTGAGCCGCTCCAGGCCGGGGTAGCGCTTCGGCTTCACACGCACGGACACGCTCAACTGGGCGAAGCCCTTGCGCCGGGTCTTCGTCTTCGTCTTGCCGCTGGCGCTCGTCTTGGAGCGCTCGCGCTTCTGGAGCCGCTCCACCATGCGGATCCGCACGAAGGCGCCGTCCGCCAGCCGGGTCTCCAGCATGAACCACGGGTCGACGAAGAAGTCCGTGTTCCACCACCCCACCATGTCCTGCCGCACGCGCTTGTCGAGCACGTCCGGAGGGCGCAGGTCCAGCTTGAGCCGCACCGGCGCGTCCGGGGCCAGGTCCATCTCCAGACGCCGGAGCAGCGCCTGGGCCAGGCCGTAGCGGCGGTTGTCCAGGTCGCGCGGCTTGAGGGTGTAACGCCACAGGAACAGAAGGAGCCCCACGACGAGCAGCGACCCACCCACCACGCCCGTGACCTTGAGGAGCTGGGCACCCGCCTCGGTGATTTCATCCCGCTCCACGGTGCCCGCCCACACGCCGTAGGTCACGGCAGCCATCACCCCGCCCGGAAGCGCGGTGAACCACCCGGACCACGCCAGCGCGCGTCGCTGCCCTTCCGCGCGGGCGTCCAGTTGGGACAGGACCTCCATGTCCTCGAGCAGGTCCGGCACCGGCGCGCGGGACTGGTAGCGGAAGAGTTCGTGGAAGCGGCTGACGTTGACCGCCAAGGCGGTGGACTCCCTGCGATGCCCGTCGGGCGGACCCGTGCGCGAGCGTAGGGGCCTCCGGGCCGTCCTACCAGGGGTGAACCGCCGACCATGCAGGCAGGCCGAGCGCCGGGAAGGCCAGGACGTTAGGTAGGATGGGCGGCCCCAACGGCATGGAGCGCGAGGTGGACCGTGGATGAAGTGAGCCGGAGGGCAGCGCTGAAGCTCATCGCGGCGGCGGGTGTCACCACCGTCGCGGGGTGTTCACGCGGCTCGGGAAAGGCAGAGGAGTCGAAGATGAGTCAGCAGGCACAGCAACCGGAAGCCGTCGTCCGCGTGGATCCGCTCGGGCCGTCCCCCACCCCGTGGCGGACGCCGGATCCATTCCTCTTCTGCGTGCACCATGACGACCGCTACCCCCAGGGCAACGAGCGGCTGGGGCCCCAGGCGTCGCTCGCGGGACGGGACATCGGCCAGGACTTCGCGGGGCGGGACGGCTGGAACATGTACCACGGCACCGTGGTGCCGGGCTTCCCGCAGCACCCGCACCGGGGCTTCGAGACGGTGACCATCGTGCGCAACGGGCTGTTGGACCACTCGGACTCGCTGGGCGCGGCGGCGCGCTTCGGCGAGGGTGATGTGCAGTGGCTCACCGCGGGCGGCGGCATCAACCACTCGGAGATGTTCCCGCTGCTCAAGCAGGACCAGGGCAACCACATCGAGCTGTTTCAAATCTGGCTCAACCTGCCGCGCGCCAACAAGATGGTGCCCGCGCACTTCTCCATGCTGTGGAACCACGTCATCCCGCGCCACGTGGCGAAGGACGACGCGGGCCGCGCCACGAACATCACCGTGGTGGCGGGCAACCTGGGCGACATCCAGGCGCCTCCGTCGCCGCCCAAGTCCTGGGCCGCGAACGCGGACGCGGACGTGGCCATCTGGACGCTGAAGATGGAGCCGGGCGCGCGCTGGACGCTGCCGGCCGCGAAGCGCGGCACGAACCGGATGCTGTACTTCTTCCTGGGCGCTGGGATGAAGGTCGGCGGCCGGGCGGTGCCGGCGCGCAGCGCCATCGAGCTGCGCGCGGACGTGGACGTGGTGCTGGAGAACGGCCCGGAGACAGCGGAACTGCTGCTGCTCCAGGGGCGGCCCATTGGCGAGCCGGTCGTGCAGTACGGCCCGTTCGTGATGAATTCGCGGCAGGAGATTCAGCAGGCCTTCGCGGACTACCAGCGCACGGGCTTCGGCGGCTGGCCCTGGCCCAGCCACGACCCGGTGCACGCGCGCGAGGAAGGCCGCTTCGCGCGGCACGCGGACGGCCACATCGAAAAGCCGGCCTGATCAGGGTTTCTTCGCCTCGGCGCCCTCCCACTCGAAGCTCAGGGAGGGCGCCTTGGCGCTCCTGGCGCGACAGGAGGCCGAAGACCTCCTTGCCGCCGCGCAGGGCGCGCAGGTCCTTCGATGACATCTCGAACGTGACGTCGGAGCCGGTCACCATCCACGTGAGCGGCTGGGCATTGGGAGCGGGCGCGGCCGTGAGCAGCGCCACCATCCCCCCGGAGCTCATGAGCATGCGCGCCATGCTGCCCGAACTCCGGACCGCCCCGTTTGCCGCCGGGCCGCCGTCGCGGTAGCACCAGACCGTGGGCACCTCCGGAATCGTCTACGCGTCCTTCGACCGCTTCCCCGCGCCCAAGGGCGCCGCCGTGCACATCCGCGCCTTCGTGGAGGCCCTGGGCGCCGCGTTCGGCCCGGTGGACCTGGTGGCCATTGGCGACGCGCCCGGTACTCCCCCGCCTGCCCTGGGTCCCCACGTCACCTACCACCCGCTGGGTGCCCGCGGGAAAGACCTGGTCGCCCAGGCGCTGACGTTCCGCTCGCACCTGGGTGCGTGGTGGAGGGGCCGGCCGCGCGCGAAGGTCGTCCACGTCCGCTCCATCTTCGAGGGCTACCCCATCGCCCGGCGCAAGGCCGCCCTCACCGACGCGCTCGTCTACGAGGTCAACGGCCTGCCCTCCATCGAGCTCAAGTACCACCACCCCGATGTCTCCGATGACGCGGAGCTGATGCGCAAACTGCTCGCGCAAGAAGAAGCCTGCCTCCAGGCCGCGGACCTCCTCGTCACGCCCAGCGCCGTCACCGCCGAGCACCTGATCTCCCGCGGCGCGGATCCGAAGCGCCTGCGCGTCATCCCCAACGGCGTGGACCTGGACGTGTTCCGCTACGCCCCGCCGCGAGCCCCAGAGACCGGCCGCCCCGTGCGCCTGCTCTATAGCGGCACCATGACCGCGTGGCAGGGCGTGCACCACGCCATCGAGGCCTGCCGCCTCCTGCGCCGCGACCTGCCCGTGACCCTCACCCTCGTGGGCCCCCTGCGCAAGCACGCGCGCCGCGCCCTCCTGGATCGCTGCGGAGACCTCGTGCTCCAGGGCGCCGTCGAGATCCTCGAACCCCTGCCCCAGGAAGAGCTCGCCCGGCTGCACCACGCCTGCGACGTCGTGCTCGTGCCGCTGCCCGTGAACGACCGCAACTGCGTGCAGGGCTGCTGCCCCCTGAAGCTCATCGAAGCCATGGCCACCGGCACACCCGTCGTCGTCAGCGACCTGCCCGTGGTGCGCGCGCTCGCGGAAGGGACCGAGGCCTACCGCATCCGCCCCGGCTCGCCCAAGGCCATCGCGGAAGCAGTGAAGGACCTCATCGCCAATCCCGCCCTCGGCGCCGCCATGAGCGCCAACGCCCGCACCCGCGTGGAGCGTGAATTCCCATGGGGCCGCGCGCAGGAGGCGCTGGTGAACGCCTACTCGGACGACCTGGGCATCGCGCGCGTCAGCACGCGCGACAACACCGCCGCCTCCGCGTCCGCCTGAAAGCCCGCCTCGATTCGCGCGCGCGCCGCAGCCCCCAGCGCCGCGCGCTTCGCCTCCGGCATCCCCAGCACGTCCAGGCACGCCTGCCCCAGGTGGTTGAGCAGCGCCTTCTCCACGATGAAGCCATTCACCCCGGACTCCACCGCCTCCGGGATGCCACCCGCGTCGCTGGCGATGACCGGCCGCGCGCACGCCATCGCCTCCAGCAGCGCGTTGGGCATGCCCTCCCACAACGACGGCTGCAGATACACGTCACACAGCCGCAGGTGCTCCGCGATGAGCTCCGGGGACTCCAGCGCGCCGGAGATGATGATGCGCGCCGCGTCCTCCGGATGCTCCGCCCGGTAGGCCACCAGGTGCTCCGCATCCCGGGCGCGCACCTCGCCAATCACCAGCAGGCACGCGGGCCGCACGCGCCGCACCTCCGTGAGCGCGGACAAGAGGAACGGCAGCCCCTTCTTGTGGCGCAGCTCCCCGGAGAAGCCGAGCACCGCCTCGCCCGGCTGGATGCCCAACCGCTCGCGCAGGGCCGCGTCCGCCGGGCCCGGTGAGAACAGCGCAGTGTCCACCGCGTTGGGGATGACCTCCACGCCCGGGTCTCGGCCCAGCAGCATCGCCATCTTCCGGCCCAGGTCCGCGGAAGCGGCGGTGAGCACGTCCGCCCGCTGAATCGTCCAGAGCAGGCGGGCGAAGTCCCCCGGTGGGAACATCAGCTGATCCACGTCATTGCCCCGCGCGCTGAGGATGGACTTGAGCCCCGCGCTCTGCGCGAACACCACCGCGAGGAAACCCGGCGGGTACAGGTAGTGCCCCCACACCAGGTCGTACTTCCGCCGCGAGTGCAGGTGGCCGAGCACATCGAGCGTGTGCTGCATGGACAGGTCCGCGCTGCCGAACAACCCCAACCGGTGCAGCGTGACGCCCTTCGCGAACGGCGACACGTCCCCCGCGTCCGGCACCGTCTCCAGTGCCCCCGGCTGCGCCGTGCGGGTCCATGCAACCACGTCCACGCGTGCGCCCAGCCGCACGAGCGAGCCCGCGGTGCGCGCCCCGCTGCGCGCGAGCCCTCCGATGTCAGGGGGAAAGCGCTCGGCGAGGAGGAGGACGCGGGGACCGGAAGCCATGCCCTGAATCTACCCGTCCGCACGCGCCGGCGAGCGGGGAACCGCGAGGGATGAAACGCGGAAGGCGTCCCGTTGCAACGCGCAATCCATGACGCAACCCCCGCCTGAAACCCTCGCCCCGGACGCCTCCCCTTCTACCTCTGGAGCCAGGGGCCTCCTTGCCTCCCTGTGGCTGGCGGTGAAGGGCTCCACCGAGGACCTGGCCACCGGGCCCGTGGATCGCGCCTTCCTGCTGCTGTCCGTGCCCATGGTCCTGGAGATGGTGATGGAGTCCATCTTCGCCCTGGTGGACGTGCTCTTCGTGTCACACCTGGGCGCGGACGCCATCGCCACCGTGGGCCTCACCGAGTCCATGCTCACGCTCCTCCAGACCCTGCCGCTGGGTCTGTCCATCGGCGCCACCGCGCTCATCGCGCGCCGCATCGGACAGAAGGATCCTGAGCGCGCCGCGAGCACCGCGGTGCAGGCCCTGGGCCTGGGGCTCGCGCTGGCCGTGCCGCTGGCGTTCGCGGGCAGCTACTTCGCGCGTCCGCTGCTCATGGCCCTGGGCGCCGCGCCCGGCGTGGTCGAGCACGGCGCGGGCTACACGCGGCTGATGCTGGCCAGCTTCCCCATCATCATGCTGCTGTTCCTCATCAGCGCCATCCTGCGCGGCGCGGGGGACGCGGCCACGTCCATGCGCGCGCTGTGGCTGGCCAACTCCGTGAACATCGTGCTCGCGCCGCTGTTCATCTTCGGCCTGGGCCCCGTGCCCGCGATGGGCGTCACCGGCGCCGCGCTGGCCACCACCGTGGGCCGCTCCACCGGCGTGCTGTATCAGGTGTATCGCCTGCTCAAGGGCAGCGGACGTCTGGAATTGCGCCGCCGCCACCTGCGCGTGGAGGCGTCCACGCTGCGCTCGCTGCTCAAGCTGTCGGGAGGCGCCACGCTCCAGTCGCTGCTGGGCATGTCCAGCTGGCTGGTGCTGATGCGCATCGTGGCCACCTTCGGCAGCACCGCGCTCGCGGGCTACACGCTGGCCATGCGTGTCCTGCTCTTCGCGCAGCAGCCGTCATGGGGCCTGTCCCACGCGGCGGGCACGCTGGTGGGCCAGAGCCTGGGCGCGGGCGACACCGACCGCGCGGAGCGGGCCGCGTGGCGCGCCAGCTTCTACACGCTCGCGTTCCTGGGCGTGGTGGCGGTGGGCTTCCTCCTCTTCGCGGAGCCGCTCATCCACCGCTTCACCTCCGAGCCGGAGGTGGGCCTGCACGCCGTGCGCTGCCTGCGCATCGTCAGCTGCAGCCTGGCCCTCTACGCCTTCGTCACCGTGCTGCCCCACGCCTTCAACGGCGCGGGCGACACCACCACCCCCACCGTGGTGAACGCCCTCTTCTCCTGGGGCCTCCAGCTGCCGCTCGCGTGGGTCCTCTCCCATCCTTTGGGCCTGGGTCCCTCGGGCGCGTTCATCGCCATCGCCGTCACGTATGGAGCGCTCGGCCTGGCGAGCGCCGCCCTCTTCCGGCGCGGCGGCTGGAAGCTGCGGCACGTCTGAGACGGCTCTCCGCCAGCCGACAATCCACACGGTCCAGGGGCTGAGTTGAAAGCCCTCAGACAGGTGCCGACCTTCCACGAACTCTCGCAGCGAGCGGGCGCCCCAAGCGCCTCCATCCACGGCACTCCTGTCACCCCGGGGCGCCGCCGAAGTGTCGCCGCGAGAGCACGGGGCACAACGGTCGGGGAGGGGCATCACACATGGCGGGCAACGAGCGGTTGGGCGTGGCGGTGGTGGGACTGGGCGGCGCGGTGGCGACCACGGCGGTGGCGGGCATGGAGCTCCTGCGCCGGGGACGGGTGGACACGCGGGGCCTGCCCCTGGCGGACGCGAAGGGACTGGGGCTGGCGGAGTACGGCGAGCTGACCTTCGGCGGTTGGGACCTGTTCGAGGAAGACCTGGCGCACGCAGCGCGCAACCACGCGGTGCTGACGGAGGCGCAGTTGGAGGCGGTGGCGCCCACGCTGGGCCGCATGCGGCCGTGGCCCGCGGCCTCCAACGCGAAGTTCTGCAAGAACGTCGTGGGCACCGCGGAGAAGAAGGCGCGCACCCTGCGCGAACAGGTGCGGGCCATCCGCGACGACCTGGCCCGCTTCAAGCAGCGTGAGCAGCTGGAGCGCGTGGTGGTGGTGAACCTGGCCTCCACGGAGAAGGCCGTGGACCTCACCCGTCCGGAGTTCGCCACGCCGGAGGCCTTCGAGAAGGCCCTGGACGCGAACGACCCGGACATCGGCCCCGCGATGCTCTACGCGTACGCGGCCATCGTGGACGGCATCCCGTTCGCCAACTTCACACCCAGCGTCGCCGCGGACGTGCCCGCGCTGCTGCTCCTGGCGAAGCGCACCGGCGCGCCCATCGCCGGCAAGGACGGCAAGACGGGGCAGACGCTGCTCAAGACGGTGCTCGCGCCCGCGCTGCGCGACCGCGCGCTGCACGTGGACGGCTGGTACTCCACCAACATCCTGGGCAACCGCGACGGAGAAGCCCTCAACGACCCGGCGTCGAAGCAGAACAAGCTCGACACCAAGGGCGCCGCGCTGGACAGCATCCTTGGCTACAAGGTCCAGGACCACGTCGTCCAAATCCAGTACTACCGCCCGCGAGGGGACAACAAGGAGGCCTGGGACAACATCGACGTGACGGGCTTCCTGGGGCAGCCCATGCAGCTGAAGCTCAACTTCCTCTGCAAGGACTCCATCCTCGCCGCGCCGCTCGTCGTGGAGCTGGCGCGCACGCTGGACCTGGCCAAGCGCCGGGGCGAGTGCGGCGTCATCGACGCGCTGGGCTGTTTCTTCAAGGCCCCCATGTCGCAAGACGGCGAACCCGTGGAGCACGCCATGGCGGAGCAGCAGCGCCGCTTGATGGCGTGGCTTGGCGCGGGCCGCGCTCGGCAGGTGGAGCGCCTCCCGGAACGCATCAGGGGTTGAGCCATGAACGCACCCGCGCGTGACACGGCGTCCCCCGGCCGTCTGGCGGAGCTCCGCCCGCTCCTGTCGGAGCTGATGGACCTCAAGCGCATCCGCACCCCGGACCATCCGGACGGCCTGGCGGCGCACGGCTTCCGCCGGGCCTGGGCCGCGCTGGCCTCCGGCATGGACCCGCGCATCGTGGCGATGCAGGAGACGGCGCGCGCGCTGGCGGCGGTGCGGCTGGGCGGCCTGGACATGGACGTCCTCCAGCGGGTGGGGCTGTCCCCGCTGGACGCGACGCGGGTGCTGCACCGGGGCCTGGAAGCGGTGGCCGCGCCGCTGGACCCCGGCCTGAGGGAGCGGCTGTCCGTGGCGCTCTCCCAGACGCCGGAGGAGGCGTGTCACGCGCCGCAGCCCCTGTTCGTGGAGCGGCTGGTGCGCCAACCCCGCGCCGGGGCCACGTTCCCCGGCCGGCCGCGCATCCTCGTGTCACCGCAGGAGGGCCACGCGGACCACTGCTACGCGGTGGCGGTGGGCGCGGTGCTCGTCGCGCCCTGCTTCGGCGCGTCCCCTGCCCTGCCCTTCGTGGCGGGGCTTTCGCACCACCTCTTCAACGCGGCGCTGCCGGACGCGGGTTACCGCGGCGAGGCGCTGCTGGGGGACCTGCTGGAGCCCGTCATGAAGCGCCTCACGGAGGAGGCCCTGTCCTCGCTGCCGGAGCGGCTGGCCGGTGTCGTGCGGCAGGCGCTGGCGCTCACCGGCAACGTGGACTCGGCGGAGGCGCGCGCCTTCAACGCAGCGGACGCGCTGGACCGGGTGCTGGAGCTGGAGGCCCACGCCCGCGCGGCGGGCTTCACCCTGCGACAGGCGATGGAGGACCTGGAGCTGATCCACCCCGGCCCGCTCCAGACGTTCGGCAACGACGTCCTGCGCGACGCGGCGGTGTGGCCATGAGCCGGCGGCGGTTCCTCAACCTTCCCAACAGGCGGTGACCATGTTCGAGGCGAAGCCGAGGGCCCGGAGACTGGGCTGGGCGGTGGTGGGCTGTGGCTGGGTGGCAAGGGACTACGTCATCCCGGCGCTCCAGGGCGCGAGCAATGCGCGACTGGTGGCCCTGTGCGACGCGAACGCGGAGGCGCTGATGCGCATCCCGGCGGACGACGTGAATCGCTACACCGCGCTCGGGTCGGTGCTGGCGGACAAGGACGTGCAGGCCGTCTACATCGCCACGCCCAACCACCTGCACGCGGCGATGACGGAGGCGTGCGCCGCCGCGGGCAAGCACGTGCTGTGCGAGAAGCCCATGGCCGTCACGCCGAGGGACGGCCTGCGCATGGTGTCCGCGTGCCAGCGCGCGGGCGTGCACTACGCCACCGCGTTCGACCAGCGCCACCACGCCGCGCACCGCAAGCTGCGCACGCTGGTGAAGGAGGGCGTGCTGGGCACCGTCACCCAGGCGCGCATCCACTACGCCTGCTGGCTGCCCGAGGACTGGACGCCGGACAACTGGCGCATCGACCCGGAGCAGGCCGGCGGCGGCGCGATGATCGATCTGGCGCCGCACGGCCTGGACCTGCTGGAGGTGGTGCTGGGCGACGAGTGGGAATCGCTCACCGCCATGACGCAGCGGCGAGTGCACTGCTACGCCGTGGATGACGGCGCGGTGCTGATGGGCCAGTTCAAGAGCGGCGCGCTGGGCCTGTTGCAGGTGGCCTACAACTGCCCGGACGCGTACCCCCGGCGCACGCTGGAGCTCATCGGCACGCGGGCGCGAGCGCTGGCCTACAAGACGATGGGGCAGACCCCCGGCGGCTCCCTGTCGCTCATCGACGCGAAGACAGGAGAGGAGACGTGGGTCCCCCTGTCGCCGGAAGAGGACCGGAGTCCCTTCCTCCACCAGGTGGAGGTCTTCTCCGCGTGCGTGCTGGAGGGCCGTCCGCAGCCGTTCGCGCCGGAGCGCGACGTGCGCCTCGTGGGGCTGCTGACGCAGGCGACGCAGGACGGAAAGGCGTTTCCGCCATGCCACTGACCCGCTACGCCTGCACCCACTGCGGCACGTGGCAGCCGGGCTTCCCGCGCGAGCCGCCCACCGGCTGTCCCACCTGCCTGGACGTGCGCAACGCGCTGCCGCGAGACGGCTGGGACTTCCAGACGGCGGGCCAGGTTTCGGAGCGGCTCTCCACGCGCTGGGAGGAGGCGCTGCCCGGCATCTGGGGCTTCACCTGCACGCCGCCCTTCGGCCTGGGCTCCACGGGGTGGCTGTTGCGCAGGCCCGAAGGCAACGTCGGCTTCGAGGGCGCGCCCTGGTACTCGCGGCCCGCGCAGGAGTTCATCGAGGTGATGGGCGGCCTCCAGGTGCTGTCCGCGTCGCACCCGCACGGCTTCGGGGCGCTGTGGCAGTTGCAGGAGCACTTCGACCCGCTGCTCGTCCTGCACCGGGACGCGGTCCCGTACAGCAAGGCCTTCCAGGTGCGCTGGCCGGTGGATGACGAGCATGAGCTGGCGCCGGGCCTGACGCTGCACTGCGTGGGCGGCCACTACGAGGGCCAGACGGTGCTGTACGACGCGCGCACCCGTTCGCTGTTCTGCGGCGACGCGCTGAAGGTGGACCTGGACGCGCGGGGCAGGCCCGCGGGGCTGTCGTGCCACAAGGGCTTCCACTACGCGATTCCGCTGAGCCACGGCGAGCTGCGCCGCTACCGCGCGGTGCTCAAGCAGCTCCCGTTCGAGAACGTCTTCACCCCGTTCGAGTTCGCGCGAGGCGTCACCCGCGAGCACGCGCTCGCGCTCTTCGACCGGCTGCTCTCGGGCATGCCGCACACCCGTCCCCTTCCACTGGAGGAACTGTCATGAGCATTGCCCGAGCCATCGACGCGTATCACCACGCCGTGTCCACCGGCGCCCTGCAGATGTTCCGCATCGACCCCATCGACCGGCTGGGGATTCCGGTGGCCTCCGCCAGCCTGGCGCTGGGGGGCGGGACGGGCGCGGTGCTGCACGGCAACGGCTATGGCCGCACGGACGAAGAGGCGCGGGTGGGCGCGCTGGGCGAGCTGGTGGAGGAGACCTTCTGCGAGCTCGCGATGCACCGCATGCCGCGCGTGCACGGCAGCCATGCGGCGCTGGTGCGCGCGCGAGGTCCCACCGCGGTGGCGGATCCGCTCACGCTGGGGCTGCCCGCGGGCAGTCCGTATCAACCGGACCTGCCGCTCGTCTGGGTGGAGATGCAGCGGCTGGCCACCGGGGAGCGGGTGCTGGTGCCGGAGGAGTACGTCGCCATCCATCCCGGTCAGTTGCAGGGGCGAACACCGCTCATCACGCCCATCACCAACGGCCAGGGCGCGGGGCTGACGCGGCCCCAAGCGCTGGCGCACGGCCTGCTGGAGCTCATCCAGCGCGACGGCAACGGGCTGATGTACCGCGCCATGGACCAGGGCGTGGTGCTGGACCTGGAGGGCTCGGACCTGGCGCCGGACGTGCGCGAGCTGCTGGAGCTCTACCGCCGCGCGGGCGTGGAGGTGATGGCGAAGCTGGCCAGCACGGACTTCGGCCTGGTGAACCTGTACGTGGTGGGCCGCGACCTGTCCGTGGGGGACCAGCCGCTGATGGTGACGGCGTGCGGAGAGGCGGCCGACCCGGACCGGGACCGGGCGCTGCGCAAGGCGCTGCTGGAGTACGCCTGTTCACGCGCGCGCAAGGCGTTCATGCACGGGCCGCTGAGCCACGTGGCCCGGGTGGCGCCGCCGAAATACATGGACCGCTTCGTGCCCCAGGTGGACCTGGACGCGGAGGAGCCACGCGCGCTCAACGCGATGGTGGAGTGGGCGCGGCTGCCGGCCCCGGCGCTGCGCGAGCTGACGGCGTGCACGCTGATGGTCCGCCAGAAGGTGCGCTTCGAGGACCTGCCCCGCGCGCCCACCGTGGAGGAGCCGTCGCTCCGCTGCGACCACGTGGTGCGGCAGCTGCACGCGGCGGGCTTGGACATCCTGGTCGCGGACCTGTCGCCGCCGGGACGGCAGGTGCACGTGGTGAAGGCGCTGGTGCCGGGCCTGGAGGTGGAGACGATGACGTACAACCGCGTGGGCGAGCGCAACGCGGCGCGGCTCCTGGAGCGCAGGGACCCGCTGGTGGGCCTGGGAGCACCGCCGCCGGGCGCGCAGCCGGTGCGGCTGACGCCCGAGGCAGAGGAGCGGCTGGGCGGCCCCGTCTGGTTCAACGTGCGGCTGGCGGAGGCGCGCGTGGGGCGGCTGTACGCGCTCTACCGGGAGCCGGACCGCCACGCGGTGCCGGCGGTGCTCGCGAGCCGTCGCTTCGGGGGGCAGTGAGCCATGGCCCTGCGCTTCGCGTACAACACCAACGGCGTGTCGAACCACCGCTTCGAGGACGCGCTGGGCCTCATCGCGGACAGTGGCTACGACGGCGTGGCGCTGACGCTGGACCACCACCACTTCGACCCGTTCGCGCCGGACTTCGAGCTGCGCACGGAGCAGCTCGCCGCTCGATTGGAGCGGTTGGGCCTGGGGCTGGTGGTGGAGACGGGGGCGCGCTTCCTGCTGGACCCTCGGAGGAAGCACGAGCCCACGCTCATCACCCCGGACGCGGAGGGCCGAGCGCGGCGGCTGGAGTTCCTGAAGCGCGCGGTGGACGTGTGCGCGACGTGCCGGGGAGAGGCGGTGTCCTTCTGGGCGGGAGTGCCCCGCCCGGGCGTGACGGAGAAGGCCGCGTGGCCGTGGCTGGTGGATGGCGTGGCGCGGCTGGCGGAGTACGCGGCGGCTCGCGGCGTGGTGCTGGCGATGGAGCCGGAGCCGGGGATGCTGGTGGAGACGGTGGACGGCTGGCGCCGGTTGCAGGCGTGCGTGCCCGGCGTGCGTCTGGCATTGGACGTGGGGCACCTGCTGGTGACGCAGGAGCGGACGCCCGCGGAAGCCGTGCGCGAGTTCGCGCAGGTGCTGGGCACGGTGGCGCTGGAGGACATGAAGCGCGGCGTGCATGAGCACCTGCCGTTTGGCGAAGGGGACGTGGACGTGCCGTCGGTCCTGCGCGAGCTGACGCGCTCGGGCTACGACCGGCTGGTGTGCGTGGAGCTGTCGCGGGACGCGCACCGGGCGCACGAGCTGGTGCCCTGGGCGCTGGAATGGTTGAGGAAGCGCCTGCCGACGGGCGCGGAGGTGGCGGCGTGAACAGCGTGAACGGACTGCGGATCTGCTTCATCTCCCGGCGTTTCTTCCCGGCCATCTCGGGGATGAGCGTCTATGCGCTGAACCTGGTGCGGGACCTGGTGGCGTGCGGGCATGACGTGACGATGGTGAGCCAGTACCGAAGCGATCCGGCGGGCATGGCGGTGTACGGGGGAGGGCCGCCGCCGGGCATTCCGGGCGCGCACGTGCTGGGCTGCGAGTCGGTGGGCGAGCAGCGCATCAACCAGGGCCAGCCGGCGAGCTTCGAGCATGACCTGGAGGTGATGGTGAACACGGTGGTGCGCGAGCACCGGCGCCGCCCGTTCGACCTCATCCATGCGCAGTACGGCTATCCGTGCGGCCTGGCGGCGCTGCAGGCGGCGAGGCTGTTGGGCTTGCCCAACGTCGTCTCCATCCAGGGCGGGGATGGGCATTGGGTGGGGACCTGCTGCGGGACACACAAGCAGGCGATGCTCGCGGTGCTGGGCCATGCGGGGGCGCTGCTGATTGGGAGCAGGTCCTTCGCGCAAGAGGTGAGCGGGAACCACGGGACGCCGCTGGAGCGGTTCACCATCGTCCCCGGCGCCACGGACACGCAGCGCTTCCATCCGAGGAGTGAGTCCGCGCTGGGAGAAACGCGGGACGTGCCGGTGTGGCTGTATCACGGCCGGGTGGACGCCCGGAAAGGGGTGATGGAGCTGCTGGATGCCGTGCGGCGGCTGGTGGCGGACGGGCGGAAGTTCAAGCTGCGGGTGTCTGGGATTGGACCGGACCTGGAGGCGGTGCGCACGAAGGTGGAGGCGGACGGGCTCCAGGGCGTGGTGGAGCTCACGGGGGCGTCCATCTACGCGAAGGCGCCGGACCTGTACCGAAGCGCGGACCTGTTCGTGTCGCCCACGTATTCAGAAGGGTTCTCCAACACGCTGCTGGAGGCGATGGCCTCCGGACTGCCCATCGTGTCGACGCGAGCGGTGGGGGTGGTGGACTGCCTGGAGGACGGCAGGGATGCGCTGCTGGTGCCGCCGAAGGACAGCGCCGCGCTGGCGGAGGCGATGGGCCGGCTGATGGACGACGCGCCACTGCGCAAGCGGTTGGCGGCCACGGCGCTGCGCGAGGTGCGGGAGCTGTACTCGTGGCGAGCGGTGGGGCGGAGGATTCAAGGCGTCTACCGGACGCTGACGGGCACGAGGCCGGACACGCGGTGGACGCACCTCTACGACCCGGCGATGACGGAGGAGCGCGCGGACCACACCTGCCGGTTCCGGGCGGAGCCGCACCTGCTATGAGCACGGCCCTGTTCGTGTCACCACACCTGGACGACGTGGCCTTCTCCTGTGGTGGCACGTTGGCGGCGCTGAAGGCGAAGGGGTGGACGGTGGCGCTCGTCACCGTCTTCACGCGGTCGGTGCCGGGGCCGAAGGGCTTCGCGCTGCAATGTCAGACATCGAAGGGACTGGGGCCGGAGGTGGACTACATGGCCCTGCGGAGGAAAGAGGACCGCGCCTTCGCCGCCTGCATGGGCGTGGACCAGGTGCGGTGGGGAGACCTGGAGGAAGCGCCGCACCGGGGCTACGCGAGCCCCGAGGCGCTGTTCCAGCCACCGCGAGCGGACGACGTCATCGAAGCGAAGGTGGCGAAGTGCTTGAAGTCGGTGTTGTGGGACCTGAAGCCGGACCGGGTCTTCGTGCCCCAGGCCCTGGGGAGCCACGTGGACCACGTGCAGGTGGTGCGAGCCGCGAAGGGGCTGGGCATCCCGACGAACCGGATCCTCTACTACCGGGACACCCCGTACGCCGTGCGCCAGCCGAAGGCCCACCCGGACGCCGCCGTGCCGCAGGGCCTGCGCCCGCTGGCCGTGGACATCACGGAGCACCTGCCGAAGAAGGTGGAGGGCTGCGTCCGCTACGGCACGCAGCTGGGCTTCCAGTTCGGCGGAGTGGACGGTCTGGCGCGGACGCTCACGGCGTTCCACCGGATGGAAGCGCAGGCGCGGGGTCAGCCAGGAGCCGCGGAGGTGTTCCTGGCGGAGTCATCACAAGGCGCGCAGTAGGCCGGCTGCATCGAGAACCTGGTGCACCTCCGTGGCCAGCCGGACGTGTTCTGGGTTCGTCACCGTGAACCGCTCCTCCGTGAGGATCACCAGGGTTCCCAGGTCCTCCACGGGCTCGACGCGCACCGTGGCGGGAAGCGGAGGAACCTCTCCCCACTGCCGGGAGAAGTAGGTCATCCAGCCCACGAAGGTGCCCGCGTCCCCTGAGGAAGGCGATACTTGGTCCCGGTACTGCTCGGATGCAACGACGCCCCATGCCGGCTCCCAACAGCGCACCACGGCACGAAGCGCCTCGCGCAAGACGGGTGCTGTCAGAACGCGTCCGGCCACTTCTCCGTCAGTAGGGAGGTCAACCACACAGACCGAAGTCTGCAGGTGACTCGATGAACCACAAAAGCCACTGACTGCAGTTGCTTCATCCGGATGAGGGCCCGCCCACAACCAATACTGGAAGCCGTCACCGATACGGTTCTTCTTTCGAGCGAACAGCTTCAGGAAGGAGGCCCGGCCGGTCTGTACCTGACGCTCCTGCGCTTGCTTGAAGGTGCGTCCGGTTTCGTGCCACTGACGCCACGTAGGTTCAAGGTGGCCCAGGCGCTCGAACAACCTTTCCGCTCTATGAGCACAGGATTCGTCGGACTCGTGCCGAGCCGTCCAGTAAGCCCCCAGGTAGTAACGGTCCGTCATGTGGTCGGCGGTGCTCATTTCGTGGGAGCGAGATAACGCACTTCCACCTTAACGTTCTGGCGATTGAACAGCGCACGCAAGGCATCTGCGAATTTCTTCTCGGCGACCACCCATCGAACGCGAGCACCTCCAGCCACTTCGATTTGCCGCCGAGCCTGCTCAACCAAGGCATCCGCGCCCTGGAAGAATCTCTTCGCCTTCAGATCCATACCGAAGAACTGCTCGTAACCAGGGCCCTTCGCGTCCAGCAGAACGTTCTCATCCAGGTCATAGCCGTCGAAGTCGACCTCCTCGTCCCCTCGCTTGACCCGATACGCGGAGCCCTTCGGTGCTCCAGTCACCTGTGCCTGATAGTCACGGGCACGGTCGGACATCGACTCATTCACCTGCACCCATTTGCCCGGACCTCCCGCACTGCTGCTTGGAGGAGGCGGGCCCATCGCGGCCATCGCCACCGCCGTGGATGCGAGCGTCACCTCCACCACGCCGTCCACCACCGCCACCGCGCTCACGTCCAGCACACGTGCCGGGTTGAAGCCCGCCTGTGTCGAGCCCAGTCGCACCGCGTCCGGGAAGCGCGGCATCAACGAGAGCGCGGATGAAAGCCCCACCGTCACGCCGTGACTCACCAGCACCGTCACCGCGAGCACGAACACGCGCGCCACCTCCGGGCCGAGCGCCTGCGCGAAGACCTCCGCCACCTCCTCCAGTTCCTGGAACGTCTGCGCCCTATCCGTGGCCGCCTTCAGCGCAGCACACGCCCGCACCACCGCGAGGAACGACTGCACACCCACGTACGCCAGGAACACGGCGGCAATCACCGCTGCGGCCTTGGTGAACAGGGGCTCCGGTGCCGCCGCCAACACCACCCACGACGTGATGGCTCCTGCCACCACGGAGACGAAGAACTCCGGATTCAGAGTGTCCTGCAGCGCCGCGCCAATGCTCGCGCGCAACGGGTCCAGCGACATGCCCACCGCGAGCGTCAGCCGGTCCAACTCACCGAAACCCGCACCGTCCGCCAGCAAGGACAAGCAGTCCCCCGGAGCCTCATGCGCGCGGCACCACCGCCCGTACCCGTCCCGCAGCATGAACCCGAACCCCAGGTCCAGCTGCGCCCCCTTCTTCGCGACCGCGCGCACCACCCTCGGTGCCCGCACCGTCAGTGGCACCTCCAGCACCAGCCGCGTCAGCGCGTCCTCGAACTCCCGAGCACTGACCGGCACACGGCCGTCCCACGTGGCCGGCGCATACGTCCGAGTCCCCCGCTCCGTGCGCAGCCGCACCGTGGGTCCGCTGGCGCAGCCCACCCAGAACACCAGCAGCATCAGCCAGCAGCCAGCCCGTCCCCACGGTTTCGTGCCCAAGCACCGTCTCCCAATCCACGACATGTCATCTACACTGTGCCGAGGACCGCGATTCTCCCCCGGTCCCCGGAGCACGGATGACGTCGATATCGGATGAGACCCACCAGCGCATCACCGACCTCTGCGCCCAGGGAGACACCGCCGCGGGAGAGGGCAACTTCGAGGAGGCCCTGAAACACTTCAAGGCCGCCCTCGCCCTGATTCCCGAACCCACCCGCGACCATCAACAGAACACCTGGGTGCGCGCCGCCATCGGCGACATGTACTTCCAGCTCGAACGCTTCGAGGACTGCCGCGAGCACTTCCGCGAAGCCGTCCACTCGCCGGGAGGGCTCGGCAACCCCTTCATCCACCTGCGGCTCGGCCAGTGCGCCCTGGAGCTGGGAGACGAAGCCCGCGCGGCCGATGAGCTGGCCCGCGCCTTCATGGGCGGAGGCGAGGAACTCTTCGAAGGCGACGACGCGAAGTACCTGGAGTTCATCCAGTCCCGCCTGCTACCGCCCCAGGACGACTGAGGAATCCGGGGACCCGAGCGCCGGCCTCCCCGCTCGACCTGGCGCCTCACGCACTCGGGGCATGCACACCCTGAGGCGTGAACCCGCTCCCGCGAGGAGGCGCCCATGACACGCCAGCAGCCGAGCACCGTCCGTCCCTTCTTCCCGGAAGGCTTCCGCGAAGGCGACGAGGACGTCAACGGCACGCGGATCCACTTCGTCATCGGCGGCAAGGGCAGCCCCGTCCTGCTGCTGCACGGCTACACGCAGACGCACCTCATGTGGTGGCGCCTTGCGCCCGAGCTGGCGAAGCAGCACACCGTGCTCATCCCAGACCTGAGAGGCGCGGGTGGCTCGGCCGCCCCCGCGCAGGGCTATGACAAGGAGACGATGGCCGGCGACATGCGCGCGCTGGTGAAGAAGCTCGGCTTCGACAAGGTCTCCGTCGTGGGCCACGACATCGGCCTGATGGTTGCCTATGCCTACGCCGCCCGTTTCCCCGACGAGGTCGAACGCCTGGCCCTCCTGGACGCGTTCCTGCCGGGCATCGAGCCCTGGTCCGACCAGGTCATGCGCAGCCTGGAGGTGTGGCACTTCACCTTCAACGGCCCCACCGCGGAGAAGCTGGTGCAGGGGCGCGAGCGCATCTACTTCGACCATTTCTGGACCGACTTCGCCGCCAATCCCCAGGCCGTCGGCGAAGCGGAACGGCAGGCGTACACGGAGGCCTACGCGGCCCCGGGCCGGCTCCACTCGACATGGGGCTACTTCCAGGCGTTGGACCAGGACAAGCAGGCCTTCCGGGAGCTGGCCCGGAACAAACTCCCCATGCCCGTGATGGTCATTGGCGGTGACAAGTCCATGGGCGAACCGCTCGTCGCGCAGGCGCGAGCGGTGGCGACCCAGGTCGAGCCCCACATCCTCCGGGACACCGGCCACTGGGTGACCGAGGAGCGGCCAGCGGAGGTCCGCGAGCTGCTCGGAGACTTCCTCCGGGCGTAACGCCTGGCCTTCCGCGCCCGCTAGGCTCCGAACCCACCCAGCGCCGTGCGGCTGAAGCTGGCAGCGCCCTGACTGACGCGCACGGCGGACTGGCTGAACACCTGGAACGCGGCGCGGATCTCCTGGGCGCTCTGCCCCGGCGTCAGAATCCACCGGTCCGCGATGCCCATCTCCTGGAACACGCGCCGGAAGTCCGTCACCCCATCGTCGATGCCCATCGCCGCGACGATGTGGTTCTCCACCCGGTGCAGGTCCTTCACCAGCGCCGCCACGTCCTTCGCCCGAGCCTTCTGCGAGCCCGCGTCAGCGCCGTCCGTAATCAGCAGCGTCACCGTGCGCACCGGCACTCCGTTGCCGCTGAACTCCTGCGACTTCGCCAGCACCGTGCCCAGCAGCACCACCGCCTGGTCATACAGCGGCGTCCCCTGGTCCGCCGAGTAGTTCTTGGAGTGCATCCGCACCACATCCTCCAGCGGCCGGAACGGATTGAGCACGTGTCCGTTCAGGTAGCGCGTGTGGAACAGCACGCCGTCCTTCTGCTGGCTCGCCAGCAGCGCGTCCAGCACCAGGTTGTGCCCGTCACACACCGTCTTCGTGTGCCCCGCGTGCGAGATGCTCCAGGAGTCATCCGGCATCACCGTCACCAGCACCACCTCGCTCGCCTGCACGTCGTCCACGTGGATGCCCAGGCCCGCTTGGATCTGCGCCCCCAGGTCCACCACCGTGAGCGTCTGCAACCCCGCGGGGCTGAGGATGCCCTCCGCGTGCGCGTCCTCGAAGAGCTTCGTGACACCCGTCCCGTTCGCCTTGCTCATGTCCGTGTCTCCCTTCGTGTGAGTGCCAATGCCAGACGTCACGACAGGTGCAGGTCGGGCCAGCTCGCCAGCGGGTCCGTGGACTTCACCAGGTGCATGCCCGCGTCCGCGAAGCGCTTGAGCGCCGCGTCCGCCTGCGGCGTGAAGTCCGCCGCGAAGCCGCCCTTGCCGTCCGGCACCGTCACCGACGACATGCAGTCCGTCAGCAGATACACCTTGCGAGCCAGCGCCGCGTCCTGCGCGACGATCTCCCCCAGCAGGTCATCGATGCTGCTCTTCACGCAGTGGCTCGCCGCCTGTCCGCCAATCACCACCGCGTCCGACGTGAGCAGCGTCTTCAGGAACTGCGTGTTGCGCTGCGCGAGCGGCTGGCCGTCATGCCGCATCAACACCTCCGGCCGCAGCACCGAGTAGTTCTCCGTCAGCGGGTTGCCGCCCTTCACCTCCGCCCACGACTGCACGCCGCGCGCGTACGAGTGGAACAGCCGCGCCTCCTGCACCACGCCCGACAGCGCGTGCCCGTCGCTGCCCAGCAGGCAGTGCGGCGGCCACAGGTAGAGCGTGTACTTCCCCGCGCGCTCCAGCTCCTCGCAGTAGAACTTCACCTGCTTGAGCAGCCACGGGTAGTTGCCGCCGCACAGCCACTTCGCCACCGCGGGGTTCGGCTTCGCCTGGCCGCGTTCAATCTGCTCGCGAGTCACCTCGCGGTACGGCTGGAGCGGCTGGTCGTCCTGGTCCACCCAGAAGGACGGGAAGAAGATTTGGAAGGCGAAGTGTGTATCCAGCGTCGCGGTGACGTTCGTCAGCGCCCCCAGGTTCCGGTAGATGAACTCCGCGATGCGGCGGTTGTCGTCGATGGCGCCCCGCCCGCTGCGCCCCGCCACGTACAGCGAGCCATCCGGGAAGCAGAAGTCCTTCTGCACGTCGATGAGCAGCAGGTGCAGGTTGAAGCGGTCCGTGGCCGCCGCCGTCACACCCTGCGCCGCCTTCCACGCCCCGGCGTCACGCTGGAGCTTCCCGGCGTTCGCGCCGTAGCCGTACTCCGCCGCGTGGTTGGAATTGTAGAACCCGGGCAGCGGCAGTTCCTTCACGGTCGTCTTCTTCATGTCCATCCCCCTGTGTGTGTTTCACTTCATCCGCAGCACGGTGAGGTCCTGGGCCCCCACCACCGTCAATCCCTCTCGCGACAGCAAGAGCCCTCGGCCCGCGTCCACGAACGGCTCCGCGTCCGGGAACTCGCGCACCGCCACCAACTGGCCCTGCTGGAGCGCCACGCGCGTCAGCCCCGCGTCCGTGGCGCAGAAGAGCGCGCCCCCCACGGCGCACTTTCCACCCAGCGTCCCCAGCCACGAGCCGTCCCCTGCGTCGGCTCGGGCGCTCGCGCGCACCGCTCCGTCCAAGCCCAGCAACACCGCGTGGTGCACCGTGCGGCCGTTGGACTCCTCCGCGAGCAGCAGCCACACCGAGTCCGCGTCGAACACGGCCTCCGCGTCCAGCAACTGCCCTGACGGCCACGGCAGCGCGAGTCCGTCCCTCAGGCCCTTGCGCTCCACGTTGAACAGGAAGGCCCCCCGCAGCCCCGCCGCGCGGTGGAACCCCAGACCGAACCGGGGTCCCACGAACAGCCGCGTCTGCCCCTGCAATACGTCCCCCCACCGCTCGGCCCCGTACGCGCCGTCCCGCCACAGCCCGCCACCCACTGCCCAGAACCGGTGTCTGGCATTGGCCGCGAACACCGGCCGGTTGTCGCAGACATCCACGCCCAGGAACTCCTGCTCCCGGCCCGGCGTGAACACCGCCACGCGCCCCCTCTGCCCCAGCAGCGTCACATCCCCCTGCACCGCCCAGCGCAGCGTCGGGTCCAGCGCGCCGCGCATCACCGTGCGCCCATCCTCGCGCCGGTACGCGCCGTCCGCGTGGTAGACGAAGCGCACCACTCCGTCCTCCGCGCTCGCGTGCACCATCACGCCGCGGGTCGTGAACGTCCGCTTCGCCGTCACCTGCCCGCGCACCGCAGACACCGGCGTGGCCGCCACCGTCGCGTGCGGCTGACACGTGGGACACGCGGCCCGCGCGTGCTCCAGGCCACACGACGCGCACACCGTGAAGCGAAGTCCCTCCAGCACCGGCAGCGGGAACGCGCCGCGCCGGTCCTCCACGAACACCTGGTGGAACAGGTGCAGCAAGTCATCCGGCAGCGAGGCCCGGGGCAGCGCGGGCTTGGGGTACTGCACGTCCGGATGAAACACGGTGACCCGCTGAAGCATCCGTCCCACCGCGTTCAGCCGAGCCGCCTGCGTCTTCGGCTTGTGGATGCCCCCCTGCGGCCCCACGCACAACAGCGACTGCATGACGGTGACAGCGAAGGCATACCAATCGCTCTCCACCGTCGCCGGCCGAGCGGGCGTCAGCGTCTGCGCGCCCGGGTCCAGCCGCAGCGGGTCCAGGAACTTCTCCGTGAACACCGGGCACAGATAGGGACCGAACTGGAAGCTGTCTGCGTCGATGAAGTACGCGTCCGTGCCCACCGTCAGCACGTTCAGGTCGTTGAAATCCCCCACCACGACGCTGGCCGAGTGCACCGCCGCCAGCACCCGGTGCAGCCCCGCCAGCACCGTCACCGCGTCCGCGGCCTTGCCTCCCGCGCGCCGGAATGAGGGCTCGCTCCACCGGCGCAGCGGCTCCATGCCGTCCAGCTTGCGCATCGCATAGCCCAGCACCTCCGCGCCCTTCTTGTCCGTGGCCAGGGCCTGCGGCGTCACCACTCGCGCCGGCAGTCCCGAGGGAAACGCGCGCAGCTTGCGCTGGTGCTCCACGAGCCGGGCCTTCGCCGCGGCCTGCTCGGGCAACAGGCCCAGGTAGTCCGGATGCTCGGGCTGCTTGAAGACCTTGAGCGCGCGGCCATCACCCAGGTCATACACATCCGCCTCGCCGCCCTTGCCCAGCGCCCGCTGCGGATCCAACCGGACCTTCTTCCCCTCCAGCCAGACGTCCATGGCCTCACGCCCTCCCCATCCGGCGGCGCAGCACCACCAGCGTGGTGTCGTCCGTCAGCAGCCCCGGCGTGCGCAGCAGCCGCCGCTCCGCGAAGTCCGCGCGCACCGACTCGCGGTTGAGCTGCGCCAGCCGCCGTCGCACCGCGTCCGGGTTCGTGAAGTACCGGTCCTCCGTCCAGAAGCGCGACAGCGGGCCCACGGGCTCATCGCGCTCCGGCAGCCGCGCCTGCGAAAGGCCCAGCAGGTCCCCCACCCCGTCCGTGCCCACCAGCAGCGCGTGCACATCGTCCGTGGGCACCAGCGCCCGGGGCTCCAGCCGCACGTCCTCTCCGCGCAGCAGCGCATACGCGAGATACGGCGGCGCGTTGCCCGGGAACGGCCCCAGCGCGTGTACCTCGCCGTTGAGCATCCACACTCCGTCCCCCGACGAGAAGACGAGCGTGCGAGCCGGCGTCATCACCGCCCCCACCAGCGTGAAGAGCAGGTCCCCCATCACGTCCCGCCCCAGCGTGGACACCAGGCCCTCCATCAGCTCCAACAGGTCCGAGCGCAGCCCTGGCAGGAAGTCCGCGCCGTCCACGGTCTCACCGCGCGCCAGCCTCGCCTGCGCCGCCTGCGCCAGCCGCCGCACGCCCAGCTGCGCCCCCAACTCGCTGCACGGCTGGCTGCCACACCCGTCCGCCACCACCACCACCAGCCCGTGCTCGCTCTCGCGGACGCAGGCGGCGTCCTGGTTGTTGCGTCCCGAGCGCGCGTGCTCCCGGCCCTGCACCGAACCCACCGCGACATCGAAGGGCAGCGTGGACATGGCTCTCCCGTGGCCCTCGAAGGGCACGCACGACACAGGAACCTGCTGGCGACCAGGCGGCCCCGCGCCGCCCGACTTCGTGTATCAACGACACCAACATGGTGTTCAAATGACACGAAGTCAAGGCGACGTGGGACAACCTGTCAGCGGGCGCCGATGGGTGTGGCGGGAGGTGTGAGGGTTACAGCTCGAAGTTGAAGCCGGCCTTCTCGAGCTGTTTGTACTTCTTGTGGTCGAACCGGTAGAGGCGCGCGGCGCGGTGGGAGACGTCCTGCTCCACCTCGTCCAGTTCCTCCAGCAGGTCCATGGCGAGGATCTTCTTGCGGAAGTTGCGCTTGTCGAGCTCGCGCTCCAGCACCGTCTCGTACAGCCGCTGGAGCTGCGACAGCGTGAACTTGGGCGGCAGCAATTCGAACCCGATGGGCTGGTAGCGCACCTTGCCCTTGAGCCGTTGCAGCGCGGTGGCCAGCACGTCCGCGTGGTCGAACGCGAGCTTCGGCGTATCCCAGACGGAGAACCACGCCGCCTCACGCGCGTCGGTGGACGCCTGGAGGTGGTGCTGGGACAGCTTCACCAGCGCGAAGTACGCCACGGTGATGACGCGGCCCCGGGGGTCGCGGTCCGGAGAACCGAACGTGTAGAGCTGCTCCAGGTGGCTGGTGCGCAGGCCCGCTTCTTCCTCCAGCTCACGGCGCGCGGCGTCCTCCAGGGACTCGTCCATGCGCACGAAGCCACCGGGCAGCGCCCACCGGCCCTGGTACGGCTCCACGCCGCGCTGGATGAGCAGCACCTTGAGGTCCTCTTCGTCCAACCCGAAGACGACGCAGTCCACCGTCACCGCCGGGCGCGGGTACTCATAGGTGTGGCTCATGGGGAGACCCTCCAGCCAGCATCGTGTCCAGATGACACGGTGCCGGCAAGCGCCTTCACGCTTGGGAGGCGCACGGCGGCTGGACAGGTCTCCTGCGGTTCGTGAGCCCCGGCGGCCGAAGTTCTCACGAGAACGCGCGACTCACGGAGCGCAGCGGTAGGCCGTGACAGCGTGCTGGAACGGCCCCCAAGGCAGGCCACGGGCAGAAGCCGCCTGCCGGGCGCGATGTCCTCGAACTGGTCCGACTGTCGGACCAGTTCGAGCTGCCCGCCACCCGAGGCCGCGCTGTCCCGGCGAGCGCCAAGGAGGGCGGGTCCTCGCGTCCATGTCAGACCCGTCTGGTTGGATGGGCGAAGCATGGGCGAGGAGGGGGACGGAGATGGTGCGAGTGGGGCTCGTGGCGTACGTGGAGGAGCAGCTCGAGCGGGAGATTGCGCTGGGACGGCTGCCGAGGAACGGGCGGCTGGCCTCGGAGCGGATGATGGCTCGTCGCTATGGGGTGAGCCGGGGCACCGTGCGCGAGGCACTGCGGCGGCTGTCGGCACGGGGGCTGGTGGTGCAGCATCCCGGACGCCAGGCACGAGCGGTGGCACTGGATGAGTCGCTGACGCTGGAGAACCTGGGCCTGGCACTCCATGACGAGCGCTCCGAGGAGTGCCGACTGCTTTTGGAGGGCGTCTTCTTCCTCAAGCGGCAGGTGCTGGTGGAGCTGCTGGCCGACTGCTGCGCGAATGCCTCCGTCATGGACCTGCAGCGGCTGGGGGACACCTGCTTCCAGCTTTGGGACGCGGCGCGCTGGCACCCCGGGGAGCGCTGCGCGCAGCTGGAATTCGAGTTGCTGCGGCTCGCAGCCCAGGCGGCGGCACGTCCCGGGTATCAGCTCCTCATCCAGTCACTACAGCGGGCCTTCAGAGGCACTGCGGCCCGGCTGCTGCCCCTCATGGGTGGCGAGTCGCTGCGCGAGTGGGCCGTGTGCGCGACGCATGCCCTGAACGACCGCGACACCCAGGCACTCCTGCACCAGCTGCCGGCACTCCTGAAGGCGTGCGATGAGCGTGTGCTGGACGCCTTCGCACCCACCTCACAGAAGCAGGCGTCCCCCGAGGACAACAGCCCCCAGGAGTGCAGCCCCGTCACCCCCGCGTCAGCCACCGCGCAGGATGATGCGCTTGAGGCACGCCCCTCCGTTGAGGAGCATTGCCTCGGCCGCCTCGCACCAGCCGACGAGGCGATCGAGGTTGCACCTCATGCCCCGCGGCAGGACTGTCCCGTGGAGGCGGGCAGCGCGGCGCCGCTGTTCGCAGCTGCCCCGGAGCTCGTCCCCTGCGAGCGTGATGGGGAGTGTGCCGGAGGAGACGAGATGAACGCGCCCTTGGGAAGCCTGTCCGACTGTCGGACAGGTTGTGACGCTTCTCCTCCCGAGGCGGGACTCCAGCCCAGGGCTCCATCCACCGGCGATCTCGGACAGAATCGCGTAACGGAGGACAAGGAGGGTGGATTGCTTCGCGTCGATTGCTTCGGACGCCTCCGCACGAGCCGTGCTTCCGCGCCGGATGAGGCAACGGACCGCGAACCGCCTTCCTAGACGGCGACGAGCCGCCCCAGGCGCCGCCAGTCGACCAGGTTGACGTTCTCCTCCGCCAGGTCGAACTCCAGCGAGCGGCGCATGCCCAGCACGTCGCCGCCCATCTGGAAGGGCACCTCGCGGTCGAAGTCCATCCGCAGGCGCTCCACGAAGAAGTCGTGCATGCGCGGCATGGGGTGCTCGCCGCGCCACAGGCGGAACATGTTGCGCGTGGCCTCCATCACGCCCGCGCCGTACACGCGCACGGACAGCCGGTGCGGCACCGCCTGCGCGAACGGGAACGCCTTGAAGCCGAAGCCCCACTCCGGCGTCGTCGCCGCGCCCGCCACGCCCGCGGGGCCCTGGTACAAGAGCTGCCCCTCGCCTGCGTTGGGCAGCGGCCGCACCGCTCCCGTCGCGTCGATGGTCAGCGCGGGCGCGCCCAGGTTGTAGACGGAGACGTTCGGGTTGCCCTCGCCGAACAGGTGGCGCGGCACCGTGCGCGTGAACATGGCGCCCAGGTAGCCGCGCAGGCCGGCCTGTGACTTCTTCAGCGGACCGGCGGCGGCGAGCTGGTTCTTGAAGTCCTGAATCATCTCCGCGTCCCAACCCGTGCCCGCGAAGGGAGCCACCCGGCCCTCCACCCGCACCAGCGAGAAGGGACGCAGGGGAGGCAAGCGCTCGCCATACGCGGCGATCTGCTTCAGGGCCACCTGGGGACGTGGCGCTCCGGTGACCCGGGCCCAGGCGTTGCCCGTGCCCAGCGGCAGCACGCCAATGGCCGGCAGGGCCACGCCCTGGGAGCGCAGCTCGTTGAGCAGGCCCGTGATGGTGCCGTCGCCTCCGCCCGCGAGCAGCAGGCTGGGCGGGTCATGCCTCAGCTGGTCCACCCACTCCTGGGCTTCCTCCAGGGAACGGGTCAGGGCCACCCGGGCCCGGGGGAGCAGGTCTCTGACGAGCCCGCCCATCCCCTCGGTCCCTTTACGCGCACGCAGATTGACGAGGACGGCGATGTTCATGGCGGGCGCGACTCTTCCCCAGTTCATGTCATGGCCCCGTCACGAAAAGAGCCCCGGCATGGGGACTCCCCCGGAAACATGGGCATCACACCCCCAGGGCGTGGGCCAGCCGTGCTTCCAGGTGCCGCTCGGCCGCACGCCGGCGCAGCGTCACCGCCGCGGCGGCCAGTCCTCCCGCCACCAACAGACGACGCAGCCATTGTTTTCCGGTGCCGTGGTAACCGCCCGAGGCCGTGTCCCCCTCCTCCATGGGCTGGAAGACGTTGCCGGGGGTGGGGCCCTGCCGCTCGTCCTGGAAGTGCAGCGCGTCCGTGCCGGCCCGCATGGTGCGCTCATACGTGCGGGGGAACAGGCCGTGCATCGCCGCGAAGCTCTTCCCCGCGGGGCCGACAATCACCTCGTCCTGGGGGTGGCGCAGCACGCGGAGGATGGTGCGGGCCACGCGCTCCGGTGTGTAGACGGGCTCCACCGGGCGGATGCGCCAGCCGGTGTAGTTGGCGGTGTGGCGCCACAGGGGCGTGTCGATGGCGGCGGGCATCACCGTGCATACGTCGATGCCCGTGCCCAGCAGCTCCTGGCGCAGCGACGCGGAGAAGCCGCGCACCGCGAACTTGGAGGCCACGTAGGCGCTCAGGTACGGCGCGGGCACGGTGCCAAAGGTGGAGGACACGTTGACGAGCGTCCCGTAGCCCTGGCGGCGGAACCGGGCCAGCGCCGCGCGCGCGCCGCTCACCGTGCCGAAGAAGTTGGTCTCCATGAGCTGGCGGAACGCCTCGTCCGGCGTCTCCTCCAGGCTGCCCAGCATGTAGACGCCCGCGTTGTTCACCCAGCCGTCGAAGTGGCCGAAGGCCTCCACCGCGGCCTCCGCCAGCTTCCGCACGGCCTCCGCGTCCGCCACGTCCGTGGGCACCACCAGCGCCTGGACGCCGTGGGACTCGCACTCGGCCGCCAGTTCCTCCAGGGGGTCCTCCCGGCGCGCGGCGAGCACCACGTGGGCGCCCTTCTTCGCCAACAGCAGCGCGGTGGCCCGGCCAATGCCGCTGGAGGCGCCCGTGATGACGATGACCTTCTTCTTCCAGATGCGATCCATGGAGTGGGGTCCTTGTGGCGGGCCCGGCGGCCCGAGCGTTCGAAAGGGTTCGTGGACGGAAAGGTGGTGATGACGCCCGGCGTCGCACCCGGGACACCGGTGACTCACCCGGGGGGCAGCCAGCAAGGCAGGGGGCCCGGAATCCGGACGGGGGTCCACATGCGGGACCGGGAGGCAGGTGCCGGGGGGCGCTGGCCTGGAGGGTGGGCAGTCCGGTAGAGGACGGAACGCGGCCTGCATCGCCGGTCCGGCCATCCCTTCCACACCCACGTGACCATGCCCTTCCGTCCGAAGCCGTCCGCGTTCGCGCTGATGTTGTGCCTGATGTGCGCCACCGCCTCGGGGGCCGCGCCCCACCGGCTGGTAGTCTCCAGCGGCGATTGCCGGGACGCGGAGCTGAGCGGCCAGTCCAAGGCGTTCTACGACGCCCTCCGCGCCCGCCCTGAACAGCACGTGCTGAGCGCGCCCGAGTTCGCCGAGCGCCTCTTCCCCGACTCCTCGCGCTCCTTCGAGGACCTTCAGCGCCAGCTGGACGCCGCGCAGGACCAGTTCTACGAGGGCCGCAACGCCCGCGCGACCCAGCTCCTGGACGACGCCCTGCGCGACATCCGCCGCCTGCCGCCGGGCGAGCCTCGCTGGAAGCTCTTCGCCCACGCGCAGCTCCTGCACGGGCTCAACCACCGGGCGCTGGGGAAGACGAAGGACAGCGACGCGGCCTTCCTCCAGGTGCTGCGCCTCCAGCCGAAGTACCAGTTGGATCCGGACCAGTACGCCCCCTCCATCCGGCAGGCCTTCGAGAAGCTGCGCCGCGACCTGGCCAAGACGCCGAAGGTGAAGTTGTCCCTGAAGTCCACGCTGCCCGCGGCGGACGCGTACCTGGAGGGCTTGAGCGTGGGGCAGACGCCGCTCACGCTGGAGCTGCCCGCGGGCGCGTACGAGCTGACGATGGTGAAGGGGGACGCGGTGAGCTTCCCCCGGCAGGTGCAGGCGCAGGGGGCGGACACGCCGCTGCTGGTGGACCTGGCCTACGAGGGGTCCGTGACGGCCGCGCCCTTCCCGTGCCTCTCCGCCGCGGACGGCAACGAGGAGCGCACCTGGAGCCACGCGGTGCGCCTGGGCGGCACGCTGGGCGTGGAGGAGGTCATCGTCGTGCGGCTGGAGCGCCCGAGCAGCGGGCCCAAGTGGTTCGCCGCCACGGTGCTCAACGTCGACGGCGGGCAGAAGCTGCGCGAGGGCGGCTTCAAGACGCAGGGCCTGGACGCGCCCGGTGAGGCCCTCTCCGCGCTGGTGGACTTCGTCACCACCGGGCGCTCGCCCTCCAACCTCGTGGTGATGAACAACGCCAACGGCAAGGCGCCCTGGGACGCGGGCGGCGCGCGGGGCACGGCCGGCGCCTCCGGCACGGGCGCGGACCTCACCGCGCCCAACCTGCTGTCGGAGGATGGCTCCGGCGGCGCCCCCAGCACGGGCCTGCGCACGGCGTCGTACGTGGCGATGGGCGCGGGCGTGGCGGCCCTGGGCGGCGCGGGCGTGGTGCGGCTGTTGGCCCAGAAGGACCTGAACGGCCTGGAGGACCGCCGCGCGGCCAACGGCGGCCAGCTGGTGAGCACGGATGCGCGGGCCGTCGCGCTGCGCGACTCGCTGGTGGGCAAGAGCAACGTCATGACGGGGCTGCTCGTGGGTGGAGGCGCGGCGGTCGTCACCGGGGCGGTGCTCTTCCTGGTGTCCTCCCCCTCGAAGCCAGCGCCCGTGACGCTGGGAGTGACGGCGGACGAGACGGGCGCGGCGGCGAGCGTGTCCGGAGCGTTCTGAGCGGACGGTCCCGGCCAGAGGTCCCTGGCCGGGAAGCGCCGGGCGCGTAGAGTCGCGCCCCATGCGCGCTTCCCTCCTGCTGTTGCTGCTCACGGCGAGCACCGCCCTCGCCGCACCCCGGACGTTCCGCGTCGACTACTTCCACACCGGCAACGCCACCGAGGAGCGCTTCAGCCTGGAGCGGCTGGTGGTGGAGCCCCTGCCCTGGCCGGGCCACCCGGCGAGGGCCATCGACGAGACGAACCTGGGAAAGTACCTCTTCGAGGTGCGGGACCGGCGGACGAACCGGATCCTGTTCTCGCGCGGCTTCGCCTCCATCTTCGGAGAGTGGGAGCTGACGGACGAGGCGAAGCAGGCCCACCGCACCTTCAGTGAATCGCTGCGCTTCCCCGCGCCGGACAGCCCCGTCCAGGTCATCCTGAAGAAGCGCGACGCGCAGAACGCCTTCCGCGAAATCTGGTCACTGGTGGTGGATCCGAAGGACCCCTTCGTGGATCCGTCCTCGCCGCCCGCGCCGGGCCCACTGCTGAAGCTGCTGGAGAACGGGCCGCCGCAGGACAAGGTGGACTTCCTCATCCTGGGGGACGGCTACACGGAGGCGGAGCGCGCCAAGTTCGAGAAGGACGCGCGCAAGCTGGTGGAGATCCTCTTCAGCTATTCCCCCTTCAAGGAGCGCAAGGCGGACTTCAACGTCTGGGGCCTGATGCCCAAGGCGGCCGAGTCCGGCATCTCCCGGCCCTCCACCGGCGTCCACCGCCGCCCGCCCCTGGGCTCCACCTACGACGCCTTTGGCGCCGAGCGTTACATCCTCACCTTCGACAACGCCGCGCTGCGTGACACCGCCGCCTTCGCGCCCTACGAGTTCGTGGAGATCCTCTCCAACGGCAACACCTACGGCGGCGGAGGCATCTACGGCCTCTTCAGCACCGTGGCCGCCGACAGCCTCTGGGCGCCCTACGTCTTCGTCCACGAGTTCGGCCACCACTTCGCGGGGCTGGCGGACGAGTACTACACGTCCGCCCCCATCTACGGCGCCGCGCCCGAGGAGCGGGTGGAGCCCTGGGAGAAGAACGTCACCGCGCTCCACGACCCCGCCCAGCTCAAGTGGAAGGACCTGGTGGCGCCGGGGACCCCGCTGCCCACGCCCTGGAATCAGCCCGCCTATGACGCGCACGCCCTGCAGGTGCAGCAACGCCGGCAGAAGATTCGCTCGGAGCGTAAACCCGAGTCGGAGATGGACGCGCTCTTCGTGGCGCAGCGGGACTGGGAGGAGAAATTCCTGGGCACGCAGAAGCTGTCCGGGAAGGTGGGCGCCTTCGAGGGGGCGCACTACGAGGCGAAGGGTTACTTCCGGCCCCAGATGGACTGCATGATGTTCACCCGGGACCGGGTGCCCTTCTGCGCGGTGTGCCAGCGCGGCATCAGCGAGGTCATCGACCTGTACGCGGGTCCAGCGTCCGCCCCGGCACGGAAGAGTCCCTGACTTCCTTCGATTCCCAGGCCCCTGGGCGTCCTTTCAGGTGACAGGGACGTGGCAGGTGGTTGGGCAAATGGACGCCCCTCTGTTTTCGGGTGTAAGGGGGACCGAACCTGCAATCTGGACCCCCATCTGGGAGGCATTCACATGCTGAAGCAGAGCCTGAAGCGGAGCTGGCTGCCGGCGCTCGTGACCACCGTGTTCGTCACGGTCGGCACGGGTTGCGGCGACGAGTGTGTCGATCAGTTCGACTGTCGTGACAAGGGCGCGGCGCCCGCGGGCCAGATCTACGCCTGCGTGGAGAACAAGTGCGAGCTGCGCACGGTGAACACGCCTCCGGAAGAGGACGCGGGCACCACGACGGACGCGGGCACCGACGGTGGCACCACGACGCCGGCGCAGACGAGCGCGCAGATCTCCGCGTTCATCGCGGCCCCGACGGGCGCTCTGGCCACGCCGCAGCCCGTGAGCGGCGCGTTCGTGACCTTCATCAAGCCCGAGGTGACGGGTAGCTCGGCCACGGAGGCCTCCGGCTTCTTCCTGCAGGCCGAGGCCAACGGGCCGGCGATGTTCGTGCGCGGCTCCGCGTCCACCACGGCGGTCGCCGTGGGTGACCTCGTGACGCTGAACGTCACGGAGAAGGAGATCATCAGCGGGCTCAACGTGGCGAAGACCGTCACGGACCTGACCGTGGTGAGCAAGAACAACGACGTGTCGGGCCTCAAGGTGGACATCTCCGGCGAGAGCAGCTTCGAGGACGGCGGCACGACCGGCATCTACGAGAGCCGCCTGGTCACCGTGTCCGGCAAGCTGGAGGCGGGCGCTGGCAGCGGCTCGTCCTTCACCGCCTTCCCGCTGATCACCACGGGTGAGCCGTCCCCCAGCCCCCTGCGCCTGCGCGTGCCCAACACCCTGTCCACGGACCTGGACCTGGTCCTGGGCTGCGACGTGGCCGTGCCCACCGGCATCGTCTGGCGCTTCAACGCCCAGCCGCAGGTGTCCGTGTTCGCGCCGGAGCAGCTCACCATCACCTCGTGCCCCGCGCCGAAGCTCACCGAGGCGCGTGCGCTGAGCGCCACGGAAGTGCGGCTGACGTTCGACCGGAGGCTCGACGCGGCCAGCGTGGAGGCGGCGGACTTCGGCATCACGCCGACCGTGGCCGTCTCCGCGGCGACGGCGACGGGCAACCAGGTCGCGCTGACCACTGCGGATCTGACGGCTGGCACTGAGTACACGGTGACCGTGAACGGCGAGGTGAAGGACACCGCCGGCAAGGCCGTGGACGACGCGGCCAAGACCGCGAAGTTCACCGGCCTGACGTCTGCTCCGACGGGCGCGTCGCTGGTCATCAACGAGATCGACTACGACAACGTGGGCACCGACAACGCGGAGTTCCTGGAGATCTACAACCGCGGCACCGCGGCGGCGGACCTGACCAACGTCAAGCTGGTGTTCGTCAACGGCGACTCCACCGCCAACCCGCGCGTGGAGTACCTGAAGTTCAACCTGGCCGACACCAAGGACGCGCAGGGCAACGCGGTCACGTCGCTGCCCGCGGGCGGCTACATCGTCGCGGCGGCCGAGCCGTACTTCACCACGGCGACCCTGCCGGCGGGCACGCTGCGGCTGATCATCAAGTCGGCCACCAACGCGAACACCGACATCATCCAGAACGGCAGCGGTGACGGCGTGGGCCTGGTTGACGACACGACGGGCACGCTCCTCGACACCGTGTTCTACGAGCCGGGCAACCAGAACAGCACGTTCTCCATCGCCACGGCCGCGGGTACCGTGTCGCTGAACTTCGCGGAGGGCACGCGCACCTCCGCGTCGGACTCGAACTCCGCGGCGGGCTCCCTGCAGCGGACTCCGAACGGCAACGACACGAACGACAACAACGCGGACTTCGCGTTCGTGACCACCCCGACGCCGGGTGCGCCGACGCCGTAATCGCCGGACCTGACACCTTGACGTAACCCAGGGCCGCGTTCCCCCACCGGGGGGCGCGGCCCTTCTTCTTGGAAGACAGGGGGATGTGTCACTCTTGGAAGCAGGGGATGCACCGCCCGTCATGGCGGTGGGCCGCAGCCCCCCCTTGCAGCGTCCGGACCGGATGGCATCCATGGCTCTTCCTCGAATCGTCGCGCCGCTCGTCGCCCTGCTGCTCACCGCGTGTCCCAGCTCCACGCCTCCGACGCCGGTCGTGCCTTCCGACGCCGGGGTGAAAGCCGACAGTGGTGTGCCCTCCGACAGCGGCGTGACTTCCGACGGTGGCGTGCCCGGTGATGGCGGTACACCTGACGACGGTGGCGTGCCCGGTGATGGCGGTGTGCCGGACGATGGCGGCTCGCCTTCCGATGGCGGTGTGCCGGACGATGGCGGCTCGCCTTCCGATGGCGGTGTGCCGGACGATGGCGGCTCGCCTTCCGATGGCGGCAGCATGTCCCCCGATGCGGGAGTTCCGGATGCAGGCATTCCGGCGCTGACGGTGACGTCCCTGGGGCTCGGGGACGGACGCGTGGGGCAGCCCTACGCCATGACGTTCACTGCCTCCGGCGGGCGGGCGCCGCTCACCTGGAGCTTCACCGGCACGCTGGCCGCGGGGCTCACCCTCTCCACCGACGGCGCCCTGTCCGGCACGCCCACCGCCGCAGGCACGGTGCCCTTCACCGCCATCGTGCGCGACGCGGACGGCCAGACCGCGTCCGCGCGGCTGCTGATGAGGGTGGAGCCGCCCCTCTCCCTGTTCACCGTGGGCCACTGGAACCTGGAGTGGTTCGGCGCGCCCAACCAGGGCCCGGCCAACTCCACCTCCGACGGCGGCGTGCCCGACGACCTCCAGGTCGCGGGGGCGACGAACGTCATCCGCGACGCGGGGGCCCACGTCTGGGGCCTGGTGGAGATGGTGGACACCGCGGACTTCAACACGCTCATGGCGGGGTTGCCCGGCGGCTACAGAGGCTTCCTCGCCAACAACACCACCTACGTCCTCAGCGGCACGTCGCTGTACTCCGCGGGCGAGCAGAAGCCCGGCATCCTCTACGACAGCTCGCTCACCTACCGCAGCGCGCAGATCATCCTCACCGCGCAGGCCGCCGACTTCGGCGGACGCCCGCCGCTGCGCGTGGACTTCACCACCCGCATCCACGGCGAGGACGCGCCGCTGGTCGTCATCGTCACGCACATGAAGGCCTTCGAGGACATGACGTCCTACGGCCAGCGCCAGCGCTCCTCGGCCGCCCTCAAGAGCTACCTGGACCAGTGGCTGCCCGAAGCGCGCGTGCTCGTCATCGGCGACTGGAACGATGACCTGGACCACTCCATCTCCACGCAGAACGGCGTGGCGCTGCCCACGCCCTTCCTGAACTTCCTGGACGACCCCACGCACTACACCTTCCTCACGAAGGTGCTGACCGACGCCACCATCCGCACCACCACGGAGTACAACGAGGTCATCGACCACACGCTCGTCACCGACGAGGTCGCCGTGGACGCGGTGCCCGGCGGCGTCCAGGTGCTCCGGCCCGACGCGACCATTCCGGACTACGCCCGCACCGTCAGCGACCACTACCCCGTCCTCACCCGCTACGACCTGAGCGGCGTTCCCGGTCCGCGCGTGCGGGTCACCGAGCCCCTCGGTGGCACGTTCATCGTGGGCACCCCGCTGGCGGTCACGTGGCGCTCGGCGGGCGTGAGCACCGTGCGCATCGAGGCCACCTACGACAGCGGCGACATCTGGAGCGTCGTGGCCCCCTCCGTGAGCGCGAGCGCGGGCACCTTCACGTGGACCGTGCCGGACGTGGAGAGCGACCTGGTGCGCGTGCGCGTGGTGGACACGGCCAACGCGTCGCGCTTCGACATGAGCCCCGGCCGCATCTGGTTCACGCGCGCGGAGCCCCGCGTGATCATCAACGAGCTGCTCGCCAACGAGCCCGCGCTCCCCGGCGGCACCGCGCACGAGTTCGTGGAGCTCTACAACACGGGGACGGCCCCGCTGGACCTGTCCGGCTGGACCCTGTGGGACGCCCTGAACCCGCAGCACGTCTTCGCCGCGGGCACGGTGCTGCAACCGGGCCGGCCCCTGGTCGTCTTCGGTGGGCCCGCGGGCTTCCCGGCCGGCACGCCCGACACCGTCGCGGCCTCCAGCGGGTCCCTGAGCCTCAACAACACGTCGGACAGCGTGCAGCTCAAGCGCCCGGACGGCGGCGTCGTGGACCGCGTCGAGTACTTCAGCACCGTGGACGCGGTGTCCATCAACCGCTCCCCGGACCTGTCGCCAGACGCGAGCTTCGTGCTGCACACCACGCTGACGCCCGGGCTGCAGTCCTCGCCGGGCCGGCGCGCGGACGGAGGCGCGTTCTAGTCAGCGCAGCGGCGGGGCCGCGGGGTCGGGCCCGGGCTCCGGCTCCGCGGGCACCGCCTCCACGTCCCGGGCGATCCACTCCTGGCCATGGTCCTCGTAGGTGACGCGGATCTCATCGCCCTCGGACATGTCGTGCAGCTGCACGTTCTCGTCGGCGCGCTTGAGCCGCGTGGCCTCGTCCACGAAGACCTCCTGCTCATGGCCATGGCCGTCCACGAAGAGCAGCTCGTCATCGCCCACCCAGGACACGCGGCCCGCGGCCCAGCCCATGGGTCGGGGCTGCTGACCGGAGCCGCCCGTCCCCTCTGGCGCCGGAGCGGGGGGCGGCGCGCCCTTCGCCTCCGAGCCCGCGGTCTTCAGCGCCTTGGGGTCCACGGTCTCCTTGGAGGCCATCAGCCCGCGCAGCACCTCCGAACGTCCCTCGCGGTGCTTCGCGGAAGGGCCGTCCGCCCCCGGCTCGCCGCCGTGGCACGCCGACAGTCCCCCGAGTCCCACCAGGCCCAGCACCAGCAGGCCCGCCGTCCCGCGCATTCTTCGCATTGGCCACGTCCTCCCGCGTCGTGCGAAAGAGCCCGCATCCCGACGGAGTCCGTCCATGGCGCACGAGCCCGCTCTCCCCCGGTAAAGATGGGGACACCCTGCCCCGCCGGGAACCACGACCGTTCGGGCCTGGGCCTGGCTACCCGACGCGCCCTCCTCCCCGGCCGGAGGGCGGGCGGGCACGCGCTGCCCCGCTGCCTTCCGGAAGCAGCGCCTATCCGGCCAGGAGCCAGTCGCGCACCGCGAGGAAGCGGGCCGTGGGTGCCGCGGCCCTGCGCCACGCGACATAGAGCGTTCCCCGAGGCCGCCGAGCGGAGCGCCGGCCCTGCTCTGGCGTGAGCGTCACGACCCGCTTCTCGCGCACGGCGGGCGCCACCAGGTAGTCGGGCAGCACCGCCAGCCCCACGCCCGCATCCACCAGGGCCAGCATCTCGTCCAGGTTCGCGACGCGGCACACCACCTGCGCCGGCAGGGGCTCCTTTGGCCCGAAGGCGGCGCGCCACCACGGCGCCAGCATGGCCAGGTCCGCGTCGAAGGCGATGAACCGGTGCGCACCGAAGTCGCGCGCCCCACGCGGGGTTCCCCAGCGCTTCAGGTACGCGGGCGCGCCCACGGCGACGAACTCCTCCTGGGCCACCGGCCGGACCTCCAGTCCCGGAGCGTCCGGCAACAGCCCGAGGATGCCCAGGTCCAGCGCGCCCTCCAGCAACAGCCGAGACACGCGGCTGGGCACGTCGAAGCGCACGTCCAGCCGCAGCTCCGGGTGTCGCGCCAGCAGGCCCGGCAGGCGGGGCCGGAGCCAGTACCGGAAGAAGGGCCAGGGGCCGCCCAGGGACACCTCGCCGCGCACCGCGCGCTGGGCTTCGGAGGCTGCTTCCAGCGCCGCGTCCAGCGCGGGCAGGTGCTCGCCCAGCCGCGCGACGAGGGCGGCGCCCGCCGGAGTGAGACGGGCCCGGCGCCCCACCCGTTCGAACAGCGCCACGCCCACGTGCCGCTCCAGGGCCTTGAGCTGCTGACCCACGGCGGAGGCGGTGATGCCCAGGCGCGTGGCGGCGGCCGCGTGCGTGCCCGCCCGGCTGACCTCCCACAGCGTCCAGAGCGCTTCGTGATTGCCAAGCATGGCTTCAGTTTATGTGAAGCAGCTCTCGATTTTCTTGGGGAGGGCCGGGACGTATTTCATCGCCCATCGCCCCCGTGGAAGGGGGCTCGAAGGAGGACGTCCCATGGAAGCGCTCACCGCCGTGAAGGTGCTGCTCATCGTCACCAGCCACTCGCAGTTCGGGAACACCGGGGAGAAGACGGGCTTCTGGTTGGAGGAGCTCGCCGCGCCGTACGAGCAGTTCACCAAGGCCGGGGCCCAGGTGGACATCGCGTCGCCGCTGGGCGGCAAGGCGCCCGTGGATCCGCGCAGCGAGAAGGAGCAGACGGACGACACACGCGCCTTCCTCGCGGACGCCGAGGCGACGAAGAAGCTGGCGAACACGAAGGTGCTCGCCCAGGTGAAGGACACCTACGACGCGTACTTCGTGGTGGGCGGGCACGGCGTGATGTGGGACCTGGCGAAGCACGCGCCGACGCACCAGCTGCTGTCCGCGGGCTACGCGCGGGGCTCGGTGGTGGCGGCGGTCTGCCACGGCCCGGCGGCGCTGGTGGGCGTGAAGGGACCGGACGGCAAGCCGCTGGTGGCGGGCAAGCGCGTGGCGGCCTTCAGCAACGCGGAGGAGCAGGCGGCGAAGTTCGACGCCATCGTCCCCTTCCCGCTGGAGACCCGGATGCGCGAGCTGGGCGCGCGCTACGAGTCCGGTCCGTTGTGGAAGAGCTTCACGGTGCGCGACGGGCGGCTCGTCACGGGGCAGAACCCGGCGTCCTCCGCCGCCACCGCGCAGGAGGTCCTGAAGGTCCTGGCCGAGAAGAAGCAGGCCCCGGCCCCCAAGGGCTGAGGTCCGCCGCGTCAGCCGAACTGGAAGCCGGAGATGCGCGTCCCCATCATGGAGCCGGACCAGGCGGTGGTGCCCCGGTCCTCACCGGCGGCACCGGCGGCGACCATCAAGGGGAGCAGGTGCTCCTCGCGAGGATGGGCGAGCCGCGCGTAGGGGGCCTGCATCCACTGCGTGAGCTTCGCGTCGCGCTCGGCCGCGGGAGAGGTGGCGGCGTCCTGCACCCACGCGTCGAACTTCGCGGAGACCTCGTGCGCGCGCGGGTCTCCGAAGGCGCGCAGGTTGTGGAACGTCATCCCGCTGCCGATGATGAACACACCCTCGTCGCGGAGCGGCGCGAGCGCCCGGCCCATGGCCAGGTGCTCCGCCGGGTCCAGCCCCTGCTTCAGCGACAGCTGGACGCAGGGGATGTCCGCCTCCGGGTACGTCAGCTTCAGCGGGATGAAGGTGCCGTGGTCGTAGCCGCGCGCCGGGTCCTCCGACGTGGCGAAGCCCGCCGTGGAGAGCAGTTCGCGCACGCGCGCGGCGAGCCGTGGGTTGCCCGGCGCCGGCCAGGGGATGCGGTACGACTCCGGCGGGAAGCCGTAATAGTCATACAGGATGGGCGGCGCGGCGGACGTCATCACCGTGGCCACGGGCTCCTCCCAGTGGGCGGAGATGACGAGCAGCGCCTTGGGTGGCGTCGCGAGCTGCTGGCCCACCTGACGCAGGTAGGTCGCGAGCGCCTGGACCTCGGCTTTCGGAAGGCCCATCTCCACGAAGGGCCACGGGCCACCGCCGTGAGGGATGAAGACGACGGGCAGGCGCGAGGGGACGGTATTGGACGGGTCGGTCGGCATGGGGGCCTCTTGAGCCATTCAACTCCACGGGTGGACCGGCGCGCCAACGCACTCCGGGTGGACCCCTGCGTCCGCTTGAGACACGACGTCTTCTGCTATGAACCCGCGCTGGGGGACGGATGGGTGGTCCCGTCGCGAAGGGGGTTGCATGAAGAGCATCATCGGGTGGGCGCTCGCCGCGTTCGGCGTCTTTGGCATTGGCCTCGAGATCGACAAGCTGATCAATGGCACCGCGGACCACACGGTCGCGGGGATCATCCTCGGCGCCGTCTTCGTCCTCGGAGGCCTGGCGCTCGTCCGCTCCGCGCGGCGCGCGAAGCTGCCGCCCGAATTGAGGGATGCGCCTGTCGTGGTGCGGCCCTCGCTGGACTCCCGCGACGTCGAGCGGGCCGTGCTCGCCTGCGCGCAGGGACACGGCGGCCGCGTCACCATCGCCGAGGTGGCGACGGGCACGCACCTCTCCTTCACCGAGGCCAAGGAGGTGCTCGAGGAGCTCTCCCGCGCGGGCGCCTGCACCATGGACGTCACGGAGAACGGCGCGTTCATCTACGAGTTCACCGGCCTGATGCCGCGTGAGACGGCTCCCTCGGCGCTCAAATCCTGAGCCTCGCGCTCCTGCTCAGACCTCCTCGTCGGGCAGGGATGGCACTCCACAGGCCGAACACCTCCCTGCTCGCAGAGCCCGCCGCGCCTACCGTCCCAGCTTGAGCGTCACGGTCGCGGAGTCCTCCACCGACCCCTTCAGCGTGAAGCGCAGTTCCCAGACGCCGGGCATGAAGAGGTCCGCGTCGGAGACCTCGAAGCTCCCTGGCTCTCTCGCGGTGACTCGAGGAACTTCGGAGATGCCGTGGCCCATGGCGGGCATCCAGGGCTGGACGGACAGCACGACACCGGACACCGGCGTTCCCGACACCGTGTCGGTGATTCGCACCTGGAACACTTGAACGCCTCTTCGGAGCGGTGTCATCGAGGAGAGGACCTCGACGCGGAGCCGGCCGGATGCGCTGGCCACTGTTCCCACGGTAGCGACCGCGCTCACCTGGCCAGCGTCTGGTGCGGCGGAGGGCGTCGCTCCCAGCAACAGCATTCCCATCAGCAGTGCCTTGATCATCCTTGCCGTGTAGCGGAAGAGGCCCGCCCGGGTTCTGCGACAAGGTGTCGCATCGCGCATGCGGTCTGGATGCGAGAGGGTGCGCCATCATGTCCGCCCTTCCGTCCTCTTCCGCGCAGCCCCGCTCGTGGGTGTTCGTGGTGCTGGGAGCCGCGGGGCTGACCGTGTCCGCGCTCGCATGCGCGGCGCTCGTGCTGGTGCTGGACTTCGCCTGGTCGGAGGCGCCGACGACGAATGCCTCGTGGGAGCTGGAGGTCCCCCCTCCTGTGTATGGGCCACTGCCCTCGCTCACCCTTCGCGATGAGCAGGGCCAACCGCTGGAGACCGGGCAGCTTCGGGGACAGCTCACCCTGATCCACATGGACGCGCATCCCCTCCCCTTCCTGCGGCAGGTCCAAGAACGGCTGAAGGCCGACGGCGTCCCAGTCCAGGTCGTCATCGCGACGTCGCGCGACTCCACGGTGCTCCACCCGGATTGGCAGCCGCTGCGGGACAGCGGACGCCTTCTGTTGCTGGTGGACCAACGCCTCCAGGTCCGGGGCGTCTACGACTCGAACCAGACGCCATCCACTTCCGAACGCGTCATCACGGACGCGCGCTGTCTGCGCTCCTGTCCCCCTCTATGAAGACCCCATCCCTATTCGTGCTCGCCGGAGCAGCGGTCATCGCGTTGCTGTTCACCGCGTGGCCTCGCGTTCAACGCGAACGCGCGCGCATCGCCGCGGAGAACCTGCCCTTGTACGGGCCGCTCCCGCGCTTCGAGCTTACCGCCCAGACGGGACGTCCCTTCTCCGACACCGACATGCGGGGCCACCTCTACGTGGCGGACTTCTTCTTCACCCGCTGCCCCACCGTCTGCCCGCTGCTCACGGAGAAGATGCTGCGGGTGCAGCGACAGGCCCGGGAGCAGGGCTTGGACGTGCGCTTCGCCTCGTTCAGCGTCGACCCTCGCTACGACACGCCGGAGAGGCTGACCGCCTATGCGCGCGACCATCGCATCGACACGTCCAACTGGACGCTGCTGACAGGGCCGCTGGACCAGGTAGAGACGACCGTCCTCGATGGCTTCCGGGTGATGATGGGCCGCGACGCCGACGCGGGCGAAGACGACTTCTTCAGCGTCTTCCATGGGGAGCACTTCGTGCTCGTGGACGCCCGGGGACAGCTTCGCGGCTACTACCGGGTCACCGAGGGAGCAGGCGGATTGGAAGCCCTGCTCCAGGACGCCGCGCTGCTGGCCCAGGCCCCGGAGTAACAACACGGAATTCAGGACAACCCGAGCGTCCGGTGGCAAGGGGTGAGTACACTCGCGCGGCCGTCCATCCTCGCCCCGCCTTCGACCCGGAGAACAGAGTGTCGCACCCCACGATCCGCACCATCCTCGGCGCATCCGCCCCGGACTCGCTTGACCCCTTCAGCACCGCATTGCTGGTGATCGACTTCCAGGAAGAATACTTCAGCGGAAAGCTGCCCATTCCGGATGGGACGCGCGCACTGAACAACGCCAGGCGACTCATCGCCTTCGCGGATCGGCACAAGCTGCCGGTCTTCCACGTGTGGCACGTGAGCCCGTCCGGCGCTCCCGTCTTCGCCCACGACAGCGCGACGGTCTTCTGCCACAAGGACCTCCAGCCGGCCGCCCATCACAAGGTCGTGAAGAAGAACCAGATCAGCGTGTTCCAGGGCACGGAGCTCCATCACGAGCTGCAGATCTCCCGAATCAAGACGCTGATCATCTCCGGCCTGATGACCCACGCCTGCGTGGCCGGCGCGGCGCGCGATGCGGTCCCCCTCGGCTACAACGTCATCGTGGCGGACGACGCCTCGGCCACCCGGGACATCGATGTGCCCGGCGGCGGCACCATTCCCCATGATGTGCTGCACAAGTCCGCGCTGGTGACCATCGCCGACACCTTTGGCGCCGTCATGGGCACCAACGCCATCGTGAACTTGAGCGTCCGCTGACGTGAAGGAAGTCAGCGGGCTCGCCGCGTCGGACGCGCCCGCTTTCTTCCCGTGATGCTGGCGCCTGCTGGATCGCGAAGTGGACGCTCAAAAGGATGCGGATTGCATGAGCCCCGCTCGGACCAACAATTCGCGCACCCGCCGCGCCAGCGCGATGTGCTCGGGGTTGGCCACGGTGAATCGCTCGGGGGTCAGGATGATCAACGTGCCCTTGTCCTCGACCGGCTCGATGCGCACGGGGGTGGGCAGTGGCGGCACCGCGCCCAAGCGAAGTGAGAGGTACGTAAACCACCCAAGGGAAAAGGGCGCCGAGTCTGGCTCCGGGTACTGCATCCTGTAGGCAGTCGAGCCCGCCAATGCCCAGTCGGGCTCCCAGGCGGAAATCATCGCTCTCACGATGCCTTCCAGGACAGGAGTCGTAACGATCCGGTCCGCGTTCGGCCCCCTTCTGGGTAGTGGCATCACGCAGTGATTGGGGTTGGCACCACTGTAGTCGCCGCACTTGATGCGCAGGTCTACGCTGTCCGCGCCGATTCCTCCGTTCCCGAACCAGAAGCTAAAGCCAAGATCCTCGAAAGCAGGCCCCCCCTTCTCGCGGTTCACCCCGCGCTGAAACATCTCGGCCAGCGTCGGCACATCGGGTGGCATCAGAGGATGCTTGAGTGCGTCCTTCCGTGACCTTGCGGGCTTGTACCAATGGGCAAGGAAGGGATCACAGGAGGCCAGGAGGTTGAGGAATGCCGCTGTCCGCCGGGCACACTCTTCGGGAGACTCCTTGCGTGAGCCCCAGTAGGCGCAAGCATTGTAAGTCTCCGGGTATATCTCTGGCGTGGATGTGCTGGTCACGAATCAACCTCTTCAGAGTGCCGGAGTGTGGACGACTTCAACTCCTTTGATTCCCGCTTCCTGAAGGAGCTTCCGCATTGCGTCGGCAGCACGCTTTTCCGCAACGTGCCATCGGATGGGAACTCCACTCTCCCTAAGCTTCCTACTCTGTCGATCAGCCTGAGCAATAAGGTCCTTGGCCCCAGAATGGCGGAACCACTCCTTGGGCTCCAGTTCATCGAAGAACCTGGCGTACCCGGGGCCCTTGGCCTCCAGTAGTACACCGTCCTTGAAGCCATCGAACTTCACGCCTCCGCTGTTCGGGCCCACGCCTCCGACCCAATACGATTCATCCGCCGTGTGCCCGGTGATCTGCTCCTGGTAGCGCCGGGCACGCGTGGACATCGACTCCTTCGCTTGCCCCCACTGCCCCGGTCCCCGGGAAGGTGCTCCTCCCTTCGAGGCCGTGTTCGCCCGCTGGAGGATGATGGTCGCCCCAGGGCCGCCGCTGAGTGCCGCCGCCGCGCGCCCTGCTGGCGCCGCGACGCGCTCCAACGCCAGCGCGCCCTCCGCCGACAGCGCGAGCACCGGCACCGAGACTTCCGCCCCCAGCGCCATCCCCTTCAGCGTCCGCGTCGTGGCCGAGGCCGCGCCCCCGGTGATGAGCAGGCCCGTCGTGAGCCGCGACACCTCGCGGATCTGCTCGCCACGGGTCATGGACTGGAAGCGCTCCCAGTACGCGGGGGAGGAAGCGATGAGGGCCGCCACGCCCGCTGGCAGGTGGCTCAGTCCCGCGATGCTGTCCACGGGACGCGTAAGCAATTGTCCCAACGCGTGGTACAGCTCCGCGAAGGCGTCCTCGGCTCCGTCCAAGGTGCGGCTGATGACGTCCGCGTCGTCGTACACCTCGGCCAGGGGACGCCAATCCGAGGCCTGGAGCTGCGCGTCCACGGCACGGAAGACGCCGCCCTTGCCGCTGTAGAAGCGGCCCAACTCGAAGTTGCCCGCGCGGAAGGCGCCGTCCTTCCACTCGACGGGCGCAACCTTCTGCTGCGTGTCCCCGTTGAGGGCCCACGCGAGGTATCCATCCGGCCGGAGGACGGCTACCCGCTCCCGGGAGAAGCGCTCCACCCTGCGCAGCAACTCCTCGCGCGAGACTTCGCCGCCCTCCAGCACCTCGCGCAGCAGGAAGCCAGCCGCCATGCGGGGCGGGAAGGTGCCCAGCGTCACGGGTTTCCGCATCAGTTGCTCCAGCAGCCGCGCGGCCTGCGTGGGCGTCAGCGAGCCACCCGCCAGGGGGCGCGAGTCATGGGCCTCCAACCCCGCGTCCGTCAGGAACTCCTCCCAGGCGTCTTCCCTCGCGTCACGGTGAGGGAGGCTGCCGCCCACGTCCCTTGCCCTTGCTCGCGAGTCCTCGCCCGCCGTGTCCTCCCGGAGATTCCGGTGGCGTGCCATCCGCGCTTGATCCCCGGATGTCGCGAGGGACGGCCGCGACGCGGCCCGAGAGGCAGGTACCTCCCCGCGTGGCGACTGTGCCCACTCTGGCTCGGGGGCAGAGGGCTGCGTGTAGCTCAGGCTCATGCCTCGGCGAGGCGTGGGCGACACCGAAACGCAACCCGTCGACAGCATGGCGAGGGCCAGCAGCAGGGCGTCAGCGCGCATTGTCCACCCCCAGGCCCAGCGAGGCGAAGGCGCCCGGCCGCAGCGTGCCCACGCCCTCGGGGAACAGCAGCGTGCCCGCCATGCCCATCGCGTAGAGCTTCCCGCCCAGCAACCGCCAGCGCAGTTCCGCCCCGCCCAGGTAGTGCGCTCCAGGCTGTCCCGCCCCCACCGCGAGCCCCTTCAAGGCGACTTCCACGGAGCGGTCAAAGAGCTGCACCGCCACGCGCCCGTCCACGTCGAAGCGCCCCCAGTTGAAGGCCTCCACCCCCAGCGACAGCTTCAGGTGCTTGTGGACACCCCAGTAACGGACCGCGTCCCAGCCCAGCTCCGCCTCGCCATAGGCTGAGTACCCGTCCGGGAAGGACGCCTCCGCCAGCGCCACGCCTTCCGGCCCTGCCGCCTTGAAGCGCGCCAACTCGTAGTCCGGACCGAAGAAGCCCTGACGGAAGCCGCCGTGCTGCCGGCGCCCTTCCAGGCGCAGCAGCAATCGCAGCGTGGGCGTCCTCGCGTCCACGCCCGCCCCCACCACCGCGCCCCAGGCACCGCCTTCACCGGGTCGGCCGCCCCAGCCCGCCTGGACGTTCACCTCGTAGGTGGGCCGCACCACCACCACGGCCATGGCGTCCAGGTGCGCCAGCGTCACCGATGGCGTCCTGCCTCCGGCGCGGCCCCAGTCGTGTACCGCCGACAGCGCCAGCGTGTAGCGCGCCTTCTCGCGGGGTGGGCCAAAGAGGACGTGCTCCACGTCCAGGGAGAACTCCGCCCCCATGAGGCGCGCGCCCAGCACGTCCGAGACGAAGGCCTCCGTGTAGAGGGGCCCAAGGGTGCCAGTGAGAAATCCGCCCGCCGGGTGGTAGTCAGGGTTGAGGCGCCCGCCGTAGCGTCGCACGAGGTGCGCGGACAGCAGGCTGTAGCCCTCCAGCGCGCCAAACCAGACACCCACGGGCGCGTTGTCCGAGCCCAGCTTGAGGGCACGCACCACCTGCCCGAAGTCCGAGACGATGTCCCAGTCCTCCCTCCTCACGAGGTCGGTGCCATCCCCCCACAGACGCAGCCGCACCGGAGCGCCCAGGTTGAGGCCGAACTCCTCGCCTCGCTCGAAGACAAGGGTGGGCTCCACCTGGAGGAAGCCCTCGTCCGTGCCGACGCCCGCGCGCGGCAGGAAGGACAACGTCGTCGCCTCCACGCGCAGCAGGTTGCGCCAGGCCTCGTCCAGTGGTCGCCGTTCCTCCTCCACGGGCGGCACCTCCGGGACGTCCGCGGCCCATCCGGCCACCGGCAACAGCAGCCACAGCCAGACAGCCCCACTTCGCGTCATTCGCATCCACGCCCCCTGGGAGTGACACCTCCGAGGAGAGCAAAGGACACACGTCTGACATCAAACCCGGCACCTACCGGCCACGCGCCGCTGTCCAGCGGGGGGAAGGGAAAGGAGGGCCGGCCGCGTCGAGCCAGCGACTGTTACCGCCGCGTCAGGAGCAAGGCGCCCGGTCCCAGCTCTGTCGTCGTCTCGTCCGCGCTGCGCAGCGGGCGCGGCTCCGTGCGGATGGCGTCCTGACTCAGCGGTGGAAAGGCCGGGATGATGCCCCCCTCGTCCTCCAGCAGATTCAGCTCCTCCATGGCCTCGCCGCCTTGGTGGAGCGACCTGGACCTGCCGCGCGGCAAACTCCAGGTCCGGCGCACCCACACGAATGGACAGGAAGGATTGCCCAAGGGTGGCCGCGAGCGCGGAGTGGACCTGCCCGCGTCCGTGGTCGATGCCCTCAAAGGAACACTGGCACCTGCGCGGGGCCTACGTGTTCTGCCAGGAGGACGGCCAGCCGCGACCGACGGCCTGATGCGGCGACCGCTGGAGCGCTGCCTGATTCGGGCGGAAATCACCCGCGAACAGGGCCGCATCGGCTGGCATGACCTCCGCCACACCTACGGCAGCCACATCGCCATGCGCGGTGTCCCGCTAAAGGTCATCCAGGAGCTGATGGACCACGCCACCATCGCAATGGCGATGCGGTACGCCCACCTCTCCCCGGAAACGAAGGAGCGCGCCGTCCAACAGCTCGACGCGCCCGCTTCGCAGACTCGCGCCGCTCTGGCCTGACCGCGCCAGAGGGGCACAGCGGTAGCTACTGGATCGCGAAGATGAGCGTCACCTTCGCCAGTGCGACAGGAAACCTCACGCAGGACGCGCGGTTACCCACCTGTCGCCCTGGTTTCGCTCGGGGCGCCATCCCGTGCTGTTCCGGGACGTTCCCTGGTGTGCCCCTTCAATCCACGCTGGAGGGGCACACTGGGGGCACATGACCGCCCCACAAGAGGGTGTTGTCGCCCCTGGGACGGTGAACAGCGTAGATGCATGAGGAAGAGCTACCCGTCGGGCCTCTCGGACATGCGGAGGGCGCTGGTGGAGCCGTTGCTTGAGGAATTCTACCGACGAGGCGACCGTCCGCCTCTTCACCTACGGCGGCGCATTCTCGATGCCCTGCTGAACGTCACGCGAGGAGCCATCTCCTGACGGATGCTGCCTCACGACTTCCCCTCGTGGGACACGATGTACAGCTGCTTCCGGCTGTGGCGTGACGCAGGGGTTGCTGGAGTGCATTCACGCAGTGCTTCGCACGGAAACACGTCACCGCCTGGGACGCGATGTGCCTCCCAGCGCAGGCGTGTTGGCCAGCCAGACGGTGCAGACGACGGGAAAAGGAGGGCCCAGGGGGTACGACGGTGGCAAGAAGGTGAAGGGCAGGAAGCGACACCTGTTGGTAGGTAACCGTCCGGCCAGTGACGTGCCGGGAGGCTTGATGACAAACGCGGACCGTGCTCGGCGAGCGCCGCGAGGAGCGAGCTGTTCAGGGACTGGGCTGGAGGGGTGACTCGGGCGGGTCAGCGGCGCGTCGCCGCTTCCACTCGTGAGGTAGCAGCTCACCGATGCGCGAGTGCGGGTGCGTCTGGACGCGCAGCAGGACATCCGCGAGGTAGTCCTCGGGATTGACGCCGTTGGCCTCGCAGGTGGCCACCAGTGCATAGAGGCCAGCGAGGTTTTCCCCCGCGGCCTCGTGGCCGACAA
>NZ_RAWN01000061.1:0-48830 GCF_003668895.1 Corallococcus sp. AB045 | reverse complement strand
GCCGTTCCCCCCCGACCTCCACGTCTGGCCCCTGCGAGAACAGGAGCCCCAGGTCGTGGAGGTGGTGGCCCTGTGGCCCTCGGGCGGCCTCAGCCCCGCCGTCCAAGCCATCCTTGACGGGGTGCGTCGCCGCCTGAACAAACGGCGATAATCCGACGAAGACGTCGAATTCTGCCGGATTTCCGTCTTGCAGTGCGGTGCGTATTCTTCAGGAGTCCTGTTTCTCTTGAAGGAGCCGCTCGCGATGACGCCCACGGAACGGACCATTGCCCGTCTTCCCGCCCACCTGCGCCGCTACGTGGTGGGCCAGGACTACGCGGCGTACACGCCCCGGGATCAGGCGGTGTGGCGGCACATCCTGGGGCAGCTGCGCGAGCACCTGAGCGACAAGGCGCACCCCGTCTACCTGGAGGGCCTGGAGGCCACGGGCATTGGCGCGGAGGCCATCCCCAGCCTGGACGAGATGAACGAGAAGCTGTCCAAGCTGGGCTGGGCCTGCGTGGCGGTGCGCGGCTTCATCCCGCCGGCCGTCTTCACGGAGCTGCAGGCGCTGGGCGTGCTGGCCATCGCGGCGGACATCCGCACGCACGAGCACATCCAGTACACGCCCGCGCCGGACATCGTCCATGAGAGCGCGGGCCACGCGCCCATCATCGCCAACGCGCGCTATGCGCAGTACCTCAAGGCCGTGGGGCTGGTGGGATTCAAGGCCATTGCCAGCGTGGAGGACCAGGCCGTCTTCGAGGCCATCCGCAACCTGTCCGTGGTGAAGGAGGACCCCACCGCGACGGAAGAAGAAATCGCCCACGCCCAGGCCCGCCTGGAGGCCGCCAACGCCAGCCACCGCTACATCAGCGAGAGCACGCGCGCGAGCCGCCTGTACTGGTGGACCGCGGAGTACGGGCTGATTGGTGACCTGAAGCACCCGCGCATCTACGGCGCGGGCCTGCTGTCCAGCATCGGCGAGGCCCGGCACTGCCTGACGTCCGCCGTGCACAAGCTGCCGCTGGGCGTGGCGTGCGCGGACACGGACTACGACATCACCCGCATGCAGCCGCAGCTCTTCGTGGCGCGCGACTTTGAACACCTCTTCGAAGTCCTGGCCGAGTTCGAGTCCACGCTCGCGTGGAAGCGCGGCGGCGACCTGGGCCTGAACGAGGCGCTGCGCGCGCGCACGGTGAACCACCTGGTGCTCGCGGACGGCCGCGAGGTGACGGGCAAGGTGGTGGAGCTGCTGCCCGCCGCGAAGGACGTGGCCCCGGGCCTGTCCACCGCGCTGGCCCGGCTGGAGGGCCCCATCCTCACGTCCGTGAACGGGCACGCCGTGGACAAGCCGTTCAGCGGCGCGGCGCTGGTCGCCTTTGGCCAGGGCACCCTGCCGGAGCGCGGGAGCTTCACGCTCACGCTCGACAGCGGGCTGGTGCTGGAGGGCTTCGCGGTAGGCGGCGGTGAGGTGATTGCCCTGCGTGGCACGCTGGCCGGCCAGGAGCTGACGCTGCCGTCCATGGCGCGCCTGTACCTGACGGAGCAGCTGCCGTCCGTGGCGGGCGGCCCCGCCGACCCGGGCACGTGGGACGAGTGGTTCGGGGAGCTGGACGCCTTCACCGCGGGCGACGGCGAGGCCCAGGCGCGCGAGCGCAAGGCGCAGGCCCTGCCCCCGTCGCTGGCCGCCCTCTACACGGAGGTGCGCCGCATCCGCGAGACGGGGCAGCTGGCCCCCGAGCGGCTGGAGCAGATCGCCCGGGCGAGCACGGACTTCCCGACCGACTGGCTCCTGCGCGCAGAGGTCGCGGAGCTGCGCGGCGAGGTGCCCGCTCGGCGCGAGGCGGCGCAAGCGTAGGGCCGGCGCTTCGAATGACAGACGGATGACGTGCAACGGCCCGGTCGACCTCTTCACGAGGTCGCCGGGCCGAATCACTTCCAGGGGCTTTCGCCGCCGGGGACTACGCGTTGCGGCGCACCATGGCCACGTCGTAGTGGCGCTCCGTCACGTAGCCGTTCGCGGCCTTGCCGGGGCGGTACATGTTCCCGGTCTTGTCATCCACGTAGAAGCGGTTGTTCGGGTTCGTGTCCTTGCCCGTGCTGGCGTTCTTCGTGCCCGGGTCGTGGAACGTGTAGTAGGTGCGGCCCTTGTCGTCGACGCCGCGGCCCGTGATGGTCACGAAGTGGTCCGTGAGGCCGTCCGCGTTGTAGCTCGCGTCCTTGTGGCTGACGCCCACCACCACCGGCTTGCCGGCCTCCAGCTGCTTGTCGATGTAGTTGCGGCCCTCGGCGGCCTTCTTCGAGTCCACCTTCAGCGCGCCGACGCCGTTCTCGCTCGTGCCCACCTGGATGCGGCGGTCGGGGCCCAGCACGGTCGCGCCCGCGTCGCGCGACATGGCCGTCGCGGCCTTGAAGCACGCCGTGTCGCTCGCGGTGTAGCCGTGGCCGTTCTCGAACTGGCTGTAGTACGGCACCTTCACGTGCACCGCAGGCTTGTCCTTGGACGGGGCCACCTGCTCCGTGTTCGCGGGGGCCGCCTCCGTGGTCGGCTTGGAGGTGTTCGTGCCCTGGCCTTCCGTGCGGCCCGGCTTCGAGTCGTTGTTCACGGACGGGGGAACCACGCCCGTGTTGGTGTTGGCAGGCTTCGTCGTGGCGCCCGACTTCTCCTGCTTCAGCATCGCGAGGGCGTCCTTCGCCTCCGACTTGAAGCGGTTGGCCACGCCCTTCTGCACGTCCTTGGAGCTGCCGGAGAAGTGCACCAGGGTGCCGTTGCCGTTGGTGCGGCCGCGCTCGGCGTAGATGTCCTTGATGAGCTGCTCGTCGCTCACCTTCGCGGGGTCGCGCCCGGCCAGCGCCTTCTTGAAGATGTCATCCGCCTTGCCCGGGCCGTGCTGCACGGAGGTGGACCAGGCCACGTCCCGCAGCGCCGCGGAGCGCTTGTCCAGGTCGATGCCCGTCGCATTCTTGATGTTGGCGGCGCCCTTGTCGTAGTGCGTGGCCTTGATGTAGTCGTGCTGCGCCTTGTCGAAGCCCTTCGGGTCCTTCGCCGCCAGCTGCTTCCACGCGGCGGAGAACTCCGCGGAGCCCGGCTTGCTGCCCGACAGCGCCTTGTGGAAATCCGGGTTCGTCTTCTTCAGCGAGTTGACGAACGACTGCGCGGACCCGTTCGCGGAGGCGAACTGGTAGGAGCCATAGGACACGCCGCCCTTGTCGCCCTTGCCCGTGGACACAGTGCCGGGGCCACGAGCCTCGTACTTGCGGCTCAGCCCACCCAGCTCCCCGCTGGTCGCGCTGCTGGAGGACGTGTTCGTCGCGGGCGTCGTCGCCTTCGCGCCGTCCGTGGACTGCGTGAAGCTGTCACCCGAGGTCTTCGTCCCGGCGCTCGACTTGGTGGTGCCCTTCGTGTCGAAGCCGTCCTGCACCTTCAGCGACTTGCCGGCCTGGATCTTGTTCGGATCCTTGATGTTGTTCGCCTTGGCCAGCGCGTCGACGGTCGTGTTGTAACGCTTCGCGAGGCCGGTAAGCGTGTCACCCGACTTGATGCGGATATTGGAGACGGTCACGGAGAAGACCCCTCTATGTCTGGCCGCGAACAGAGGCGTCGCGGACGTGCTTGGATTGCAGCGATTATCGAAAGGCAATGCGATCAGTTTCGCATTCCCAGTCGCAATCCTGTGAAACCAGTGATTCCGGCAACTTCAGTTTCAGCGGATCGATCCGTTGAGACTGAAGAAGCTGCCCAGGAGGACCAATCGGATGTTCAGGATCCAACCGGAATTCAAAAGTGTGGCATTGCTGTTTGCCATTTGCGTCACGAGCGCGGTCCCGGAGGCCTCGGCTCAGGGGTCCGAGGGACTCACAGGGGTCTATTCGAACAAGGGCGGGACGCTGGCCATCGTCGAGGGCAGCAACGAGACGCTCGTGCACTTCTCGGGTTCGTTCCCGCAGGGCAGCAGCGCGGGCACCTGTGATTGCGCCCTGGTCGTCCAGAAGAAGACAGTCACGAATTGGTCACTTCGGCAGGCCGGTGAGGAGGGCGCCTGGACGCTGCGCGTCAATCCCAAGCAGTTCGTGCTGGAGTCGGGTCCGTCACCGTCCTGTTGCGGAGCCGGCTACCCGGGCAAGGACACGTTCGCCCGGAGCACCGCCAAGCCGCTGGGCATCTGCAAGGTGAAGGTGTCCAAGGCGGGCTTCCACGCGTCGGACGCGGCCAACACGCCGCGCAAGGCGTTCGTGGTGTCCGGCGACGCGGTGGAGGCCTACGTCGACCCGGTGGAGCCGGACTTCCTCGCCGCGCGCTTCCAGGGGCCGCAGAAGGCCACGGCGGGGCTGCTCAAGCGCGAGGATCTGGACTGTACGGCGGAGTCGGCGCCCACGGCCGCCAAGGCAACGGTGGCCGCGGACAAGCTCCAGCCCTTCGCGGGGACGTGGGTGGAGCTGACGCGGCAGGGCAAGGGCTTCGTGGTGCTCAAGCCCTGCTCGGCCGCGACGCGCAGCTTCACCGTCAAGCCCGCGACGGGCGAGGTGGAGGTGCAGCTGGGTCAGGAGGCCACGACGCTGAAGGTGACGTCCGTGGAGCCCGGCAAGGGCGCCGGGGCCTGGGTGCTGGGGCTCACGGCCGCGGACGGCAAGCCGGAGGCGCTCCAGTGGAAGACGGCCGACGCCGCGAAGGGCACCGTGTCCGTGAGCAGCCCGGACCTCTTCTCCCAGAGCCACGACTACGTGCGCCAGGAGAAGAAGTCCGCCTTCCCGTCCAAGCAGGAGACGGGGTGCGACGAGTACGAGCGCTAACGCGCCCGTGAGCGACGCCGGGCCCGCAGGCCCCCGCCGAGCAACAGCGCGACGAGCGCACCGGACAGGGGGCCCCCCACGGCCTGGCAGCCACCGTCATCCGAGGGCGTGCGCGGATCCTCGATGGGATCCACGGGCCTGCCCGCGTCGACGGTCCCCGCGTCCTGGGTGCCCGCATCGGCGGTGCCCGCGTCCGTCTCGCCACCCGTGCCCGCGTCGGTGCCCGTGCCCGCGTCCGTCTCGGGCTCCTCCTGCTCGTCCGTCGTCAGGGTGCGCAGCTCGCACTTCTTGTCCGCGTTGCAGGTCCAGGCCTGGCCCGCGGGGGCCGCGCCCTCATCGCGGCAGTCGAACGCATCCACGCACTCGTCGCCGCTGCATCCCGGCGCCACCACCGCCAGCGCGAGGGCCGCCAGGGCCCCCATGCCGAACCACCGTGCACCGCTCTCCCGGACCACCCCTCCGGGGTTGCTCATCGTCGTCACCTTTCGCCGCGGAGACCCGCCGCCGTTCGATGGAGACGATTTCTATTCGATAACGATTATTATTTTTAATATCGATAGTCCGTTTTCAGGCCGAAGTGTCGCCGGGCGGCTTCGGGGTGTTGTGGGCGGACAGGCGGGGTTGTCCGCCGGGGCCCAGGAGTCCCTGCATGGCGTCGAAGAGGTTGAGGTTGGAGCCGCTGGGGAGGAAGACGACCTTGTCCAGGCCTCCGACGACGGCGGCCTGGGCCTGCGCGGCCACGGCCTTCACGAAGTTCTCCCCTCCCCCCAGGGATTCCACGCGCTGGCGGAACTGGCCGGCTTCCACTTCGGCGAGGCGCGACTGGCGCTCCACCTCCAGCGCGTTGAGGCGCTGCTGACGCTCCAGGGTCACCTGGGTGGTGAGCCGTTCGCGCTCGGCCTCCGCCTCGGAGCGGATGCGCGAGGCACGAGCGTCGGACTCGGCGCGGGCCAGGGCCTCTTCGCTCTCCACGCGGGCGCGTTCCAGTTGGGCCTCGGCCTCCACCTTGGCGCGGCTGAGCGTCTCCAGCTGGTGGTTGCGGTTCTGCAATTCGATGAGGGATTGGCGCTCCGCCTCCGACTTGCGGTGGCTGGCGATGTCCGCGAGCTGCTTCTCCTCCTCGCTGCGGATGCGCTTCAACTCCGCGGCGGCCTGGGCCTCCTGGCGTGAGGCGTCCAGTTGGATCTGGATGTTGGTGTCGATGGCCTCGCGCAGCTTCAGGGCCGTCTTCTCATCGACGGGGGCGATGTCCTTGATGTCGATGTCGATGATGCGCAGCTGGTTCTCGGAGAAGAGGCGGTCCTTGCGCGCGCGGCCCGCGTCGTCCATGCCGAAGATGGCGCGGCGGATGAGCACGCTGGCGTTCTTGTGAAAGGTCTCGAACTCGTTCTCCGCGGCGACCTGGCGGATGCGCGACGCGAGGTTCTCACACACGTACCCGATGAAGTCGTTCACCCGGAAGATGGCCTTGTCCTTCTCCGCGTCACCCTGCACGTCGAACTGCCACTTGTATGAGAGCTTGATGCGCAGCCGCGCGTGGTCGCGCGTGGCCACCTCGAACAGGTCCGTGGCGAAGTCCGGCCCCAGCCGCAGCATCAGCACCTTGAGCTGGCGCGGGCGCTTGGGCGTGCTGCCGGACAAATCCAGGACGGTGACGTCCTCGTACGGGCGCAACATCACCTTCGCGGGGCCGAACTCCACGCGCGCGTGGTTGGTCTCGAAGTCGTTGATGAGGACCGCCGTGTTGTCCTCGATGCGCAGCACGATGGCGCGCGTGCGGTCCCCCTTCTCCGTCGCGCTTGTGGGCCGCGGCGCGCGGGCATCCTTCGCCTCCGCGGGCGGCAGCGGCGGAGTGAGTCCCAGCAGGGCCTCCGCGTCCGGGGACAGGCGCTTCTCGTGCAGCTCCTGGTGTGCCTCCGGCATGAACTGGCAGGGCCCCTGGACGAGCGACACCTTGCCCGAGCGCAGGTCGCGCACGTACAGGCCCTCCCCCTGCCCCAAGGACAGCGCGGCAATCTCCCGGTGGATGAGCACCTTCTCGCTGGGCACGTAGGTGCGCGGACCGCGGACGATCCACGTGTCACCGGCCTTGCGCGCGCGAGGCTCGCCGCCCTCGTTCTCGGAGAGGTCGTCCAGGGCCTGGAGCTTCAGGCCCTGCAGTTCCGACAGGACGTGCTTGCGGCGCACGTCTCCTTCCAGCGCCTCGCCGGGTTCGAGGAAGAAGACATCCGGGCCGGAGACGACCTTGCGGCGGCCCTCCTGGACGCGGCCGGTGGCGCGGTCCACGGGATTGAGGATGACGCAGTATTCGGTCTCCTTGAGGACGCGGGCCTTCTCCAGCGACACGACGGTGACGGACTCGCCGGGCACGTAGCGGCCGGGGCCGCGCACCAGCCACTCGTCACCGGCTTCGCGGCGGCGGGGCGCGTCCGGGACATGGGTGTCCGTGAACGCGGTGAGCGCACGCAGCCGCAGCGCTTCGGACACGCCCAGGACGTATTCCGGGACGATGTCGCCCTCCAGCTCCTCGCCGGGATAGAGCGGGAACACCTTCGGGCCCACGCGGACCTCGCGGTCGCCCACCGCGACGCGGGCCTGGCCGAAGTCGTCCAGCGCCACCTGGCCGTCCACGCGCACCACGGGGTTGCGCACCACGCACCAGCTGCCGGCGCCCACCTCCACCATCCGCTCCTTCGCCACGAGCGTCAGGTGCGCTTCCAGCGTGAGCACGCGAGGGCCCACCTCCATCAGCACGACGCCGCGGTTGGCGTCCTCGATGTATGCGTACTCGCGGTTCTTCAGGGAGATGCGCTGGATGGCTTCGGTGCTGGGGGCGGACGGCATGGCTCACCTGCTCGCGGTGGTGGGGTTCGGCCGCGAGTCATTGCGAGCCCCATGCCGTCACCGCTCCGCCCTGGAACTGCCCCGCGCCGCGCCGGACTGGCACGGACGCTCGCTCCATTCCGGCGCGCGGTGTTCCAGACTGGAGCGCCGTCGAACTTGGAGCGCTGCTCGGCGTCTGTTCGAATGCATCTTGTGCGCGGGCCAGGATGCTCTGGCCCGATGGCACCCACCCCGGAGGAAGCATGAAGGCATCGCGACTGAAGCAGATGATTCCTGGATTCGCGCTGATCATCGGCATCATGGCGGGCACGGCCCTGGCCATGGTTCCCGGTTCGACGCCGGAGACGACCGAGAACCAGACGTCTGCTGTCCAGATGATCTGTTCTCGCACCTGCAAGCCGTGCTCGACCCAGTTTGAGTGTGGAACGAACGGGGGTTCATGCGGGGTCTGGCGCTGCACCAACCCGCAGTAGACACCTGAAGGAAGCGCCCCACCTGCCTCCGGGTCCCAAGGCCCGGAGGCTTTTCATTGGAGCCACGCCCCAGACTCCAACGAGCTCCGGTGCGGTACAGCTTGGACGTAAAGCGCACGAGCTCGAATCGGGCAGCTGTCGATTCGAGCGAGAACGTTCGCGAGCCACTCAAAGCATTCCATGAGGCCCACTTTGTTTTGTAACAGCCAATCGCGGTCGGAGAGTGGGGCCAGGGATGACTAACCGTTCCGCTTCGCGAAGTCGTCCATGAAGGACACCAGCGTCTTCACGTGCTCCACGGTCACCGCGTTGTACAGGGACACGCGGATGCCGCCTGTGATGCGGTGGCCCTTCATGCCCACCATGCCGGCCTTGGCTCCTTCGGCCACGAAGGCCTCTTCCCGCTTTTCGTCTGGCAGGCGGAACACGACGTTCATGTACGAACGCGACGCCTTCTCCACCGGGGCCCGGTAGAAGCCCGCGTTGCGGTCGATGGCCGCGTACAGCAGCTCTCCCTTCTCTCGGTTCCAGGCCTCCACCTGCTTCAGGCCGCCCACCCCCTTGATCCACGCGAGCACGTTGCGGCAGAGGTAGATGGAGAAGGTCGGCGGCGTGTTGTAGAGCGAGTTGTTCTCCGCGTAGGTCGTGTAGCGGAAGATCTTCGGGATGTCCTTGCGGCCCTTCGCCATGAACTCCTTGTTCACCAGCACCAGGACGATGCCCGAGGGCCCGATGTTCTTCTGGGCTCCCGCGTAGATGAGCGCGAAGCGGCTGACGTCGATGGGCTTCCACAGGATGTCGGAGCTCATGTCCGCCACCAGCGGCACCTGCCCCACTTCCGGGAATGTATGCCATTGCGTCCCGAAGAGCGTGTTGTTGCTCGTCATGTGGACGTAGGCGGCCTTCGGATCCAACTGGAGCTCGGCCTGGGTGGGGACTCGCGTGAAGCGCTTGTCCTTGTCCACCGTGTTCGCGGCGATGCGCGGCGTGCCGTAGTAGCGCGCCTCGTCCACCGCCTTCTCGCTCCAGCCTCCCGTCACCACGTAGTCCGCGGAGCCGCCCTGGGGCAGGAAGTTCATCGGCACCTGCGCGAACTGCTGCGAGGCGCCGCCCTGGAGGAAGAGGACCTCGTGGGTGTCCGGAACGGCCAGCAGCTCCTTCACGAGGGCGATGGTCTCGTTGTGGACAGCCTCGAACGCCTTGCCCCGGTGGCTGTGCTCGATGATCGACATCCCCGTGCCCTGGAAGTCGAGCAGCTCGTCCCGGGCCCGCTCCAGCGCTGCCGTGGGGAGACCGGCCGGGCCGGGATTGAAGTTGATGACGCGCATGGCAGTGTCCTCTGGCAAGTGAACCGCGCCGGCATTCTCGCCGGTGGAACTCCGGGGGTCACCAGCAACGTGGGCTCGGGCGGACGGTGGCCTTCGTCCGCCCGGTGGGGGTGGTAGCGTCCCGGGCGTGTCCCCCGCGCCCACTCCTTTGGCCTCCGCCTTTCTCGCGGCTCCTGGCCGCGCGCCCGCTCCGCTTCCGGAGCCCTCGCGCCTGGAGGAGCTGCTCCGTGCGTCGCTCGACCGCGCCCGGTCGCGCTGGCCCGGGGTGGAGCTGGAGCCGCTCGCCTTCGTGGCGTTCGTCGCGCAGCGGCTGACGTCCCAGACGGCGCTCCTGGAGGCGCTCGAAGGGGCCTCGCCTGCCTTCTCGGAGCTGTACCTGGCCTCCGGGTGCCTGCGGCATGACCGCGCCGCGCTCCAGTTCTTCGAGGACGGCTATCTCCGCGACGTCGGTGCGTTCGTGTCCGGCGTGGACCGCTCGCCCGCGTTCGTGGCGGAGGTGCGGCAGGCGCTCCGGGAGAAGCTGTTCACGGCGGCGGCCGGCTGTGAGCCGAAGCTTTCAGAGTTCACCGGCGGCGGCGCGCTGGGCGGCTGGGTGCGGGTCGCTGCGCTGCGCATCGCGCTCAACCTGAAGCGCTCCGAAGCCCGGGCCGACTCCGCCGCGCAGGACTCCGTCGAGTCCGCGTTCGGCGAGCAACTGGGGCCAGAGCTCGAACACCTGCGCTCGCGGTACCGCGAGGCCTTCACGGAGGCCGTGCGCACGGCGCTGGGTGAGATGTCCGACCGGGACCGCACGCTGATGCGCCTGTACCACGTGGAGTCGCTGTCGCTGGACGCCATCGCGGCGCTCTACCGCGTCCACATGTCCACGGTGTCGCGGTGGCTCAGCCGCGCGCGGGAGCAGGTGGCGGAGGCCACGACGCGGCGGCTCTGCGAACGCCTGGGGGTGGGCGCGTCCTCGGTGGACAGCATCGCGGCGCTGGTCGTGAGCCAGGTGGACCTCAGCCTGACGCGGCTGCTCGGTCCGGGGGGCTGAACTTTCGCTGCAAGGGATTTCCCGGCCGGTGTCAGGGCGTCGAAAGGCCCCTTCCGGGCCTCACCGAGGAAAGCCCCATGCGCGTCTCTTCCTGGCTGTCCGTCGTCACCCTCGCCGCCACCGTCTCCGCCTGCGAGCCGTTCCCCGACGATGCCCCCTCCATCCCCACCGAGGTGCAGTGGCCCGGCGAGGCCTTCTTTCCAGAGGGTATCGCGGCCTCGAAGGACGGCACGCTCTACGCGGGCAGCCTGGGCACCGGTGCCATCGCGCGCGTCAAGCCGGGCTCGCTGGGGGCCGAGGTCTTCGTCCCGGGCCGGGCCTCATTCGGCGTCTACGGGCTCGAGGTGGATGAGGCCCACGACACGCTCTGGGCCTGCACCTACGACGACCTGCTGCTGCCCGCGCAGGCCTCGTACCTGAACGGGTATGCGCTCTCCACGGGTGCCCTGAAGGCCAGCCATGCCATGCCCAGCCAGGTCAGCTTCTGCAACGACGTCGCCGTCGATGCCGCGGGCAACGTGTACGTGACGGACTCGTTCGGGAACGCGGTCTTCCGGCTGGCCGTGGGTGGGACGGCGCTCGACACGTGGTCCTCGGATGCCGCGTACGAGCCCTCCGAGCCGGGCCTCATCACGCTCAACGGCATCGCCTACGACGGGGCGAACCGGCTCTACGTCGTGAAGAGCGACACGGGTGCGCTGTTCTCCATCGATATCCAGCCGGATGGCAGCGCGGCGGCGCCCGTGAACATCCCGGTGACGCCGGCGCTGGAGACGCCGGACGGAGTCGAGTGGGTGGATTCGGGCCGGCTGTTCGTCGTGGAGAACACGGTGGGGCGGGCTTCGCTGGTGACGCTGGGTGAAGGCGCTGGCGCGAAGGAGGTGCTCGCCAACGGCTTCGTGGAGCCGACCGCCGCCGCGATCACGAAGGACGGCGCGTGGGTGCTGGAGTCGCAGATGGGGTTCTTCTTCGGCACGCCGGGGACCCCGGCCCTGCCCTTCCGCGCGTACCGGGTCGCCGTCCCCCCTCTTCTGCCCTGAGCGCGAACAATCCTAGAGTCGCGTCCCACCATGTCGGGATGTCCCTCCGAGGAAACGATTCTCGCCTTCGTGGAGGACCGCCTGCCGCATGAGCAGCGCGTCCTCGCGGAGGCGCACCTGTCCCGCTGCGATTCCTGCGGGTCGCTGCTCGCGGCCGTCGCGGCGACGTGGCACGCGGAGGGCCGGCTCGCGGAAGCGGCTCCTGCACCCCGCTCGTTCGCTCCTGGGGAGCAGGTGGGGCCGTACGTCATCGTCGACCATGCGGGCAGTGGCGCGATGGGGGACGTGTACCGGGCTCGCGATGGGCGGCTGGGACGGGACGTGGCCTTGAAGGTGCTCCCGCTCCGGTTCGCGCAGGACGCGGAGCGCCTGGCCCGCTTCCGACAGGAGGCCCGCGCGGCGGGCGCGCTGTCCCATCCCCACCTGCTCACCCTGTTCGACGTGGGCACCCACGAGGACGTGCCGTACCTCGTCACCGAGTGGCTGGAGGGGGGCACCCTGCGGGCGCGGCTGATGCGTGGGCCGCTGCCGCCGGAGCAGGCGCTGCGGCTGGGCATCCAGTTGTCACAGGGGCTCGCGGCCGCTCACGCGCGTGGCGTCATCCACCGCGACCTCAAGCCCGCGAACATCTTCCTGTGCTCGAACGGCAGCGCGCGGGTCCTCGACTTCGGGCTGGCCCGGCTCACCGAGCGCATCGAGGACGCCTCGCTCACCCAGAGCGGCGCGGTGGTGGGCACCGCCGGGTACATGGCTCCGGAGCAGATCCGCGGCCAGGGCGTGGATGCTCGCGCGGATGTGTTCTCGCTCGGCGCGGTGCTCTACGAGGCCGTGAGCGGCCGTGCTCCCTTTGGCGGTGACAGCCCGGTGGAGCGGATGAGCGCCGCGCTCCGCGATGCGCCTCCCGTGCTGCCGGGAGAGCTGGGGACGGTGATTGCTCGCTGTCTGGCGAAGGATCCAGGCGAACGGTTCCAGTCCGCGCAGGACCTGGCCTTCGCCCTGGAGTCCATCGCGGCTCGTGGTGCGCCCCTGGCCTTGCGGCGCGGAGTGTTCCCACGCCCTGCCCTGTGGGTGGCCGCGGCGGCCGTGCTGCTGTCTGTCGTGGGTGGCTTCCTGGCGTTCGGACACAGGCCGGCGGTGCCGACGGCGCAGTCCTCACGCCCGACGTACCGCCCCGTCACGTTCCGCCGGGGCCACGTGCTCAACGCCCGGTTCTCCGCGGACGGACACACGTTGCTCTATGGCGCGGCGTGGGAGGGAGGACCCGCGGAGCTCTACAGCGCGCGCACGGAGCGTCCGCTGTCACAACCGCTGGGGCAGCACGCGGATGTGCTCGCCGCGTCCTCGAAGGGGGAGCTGGCGGTGCTGCTCGAGCCCCGGTTCTTCGACGCCGAGCATGGCAGCGGGACGCTCGGCTTGATGCCGCTCGCGGGCGGCGCGCCCCGGGCCGTGCTCGATGGTGTGCTGGAGGCGGACTGGGGACGTGCGGATGGACCGCTCGCGGTGGTGCGCCGCGTGGGCGAGAACTTCCGGCTGGAGCAGCCCCCCGGCACGGTGCGCTTCGAGTCCCAGGGATGGATCAGCCACGCACGCGTCTCCCCCGACGGAGCGCGCATTGCCTTCCTGTTCCATGCGCATCCCAAGGACGACCGGGGCGGGGTCTGGGTGCTGGAGAAGGACGGTCCGCCCCGCGAGCTTTCGTCGGACTGGGCGAGCATCCGGGGCCTGGCGTGGTCTCCCGATGGAAGCGAGGTGTGGTTCACCGCCTCGCGTACAGGCGCGGACTCCGAGCTGTTCGCGGTCGACCTGCGCGGCACGACGCGGCCGGTGGATCGGATCGCCGGGCGGATGGTGCTGCATGACATCTCCCAGGACGGCTCCGTCCTGGTGGATCACCCGGTGATCCGCACGGGGCTGGCGTTCGGGCACGCGGGCACGGAGCGGGACCTGACGTGGTCGGACTCGTCGTTCATGACGGACATGTCCCGCGATGGCCGGACCTTCCTCTTCACCGAGGGCGCGGAGGTGGAGGGCCCCACCTACGGCGCCTATCTGCGCACCTCCGATGGCGCCCCACCGATCCGCCTGGGCGACGGCATCCCCATGGCGCTGTCTCCGGACGGCAAGCAGGTGCTGCTGGTGCGCTACGGCGAACAGATGGAGTTCCTGCTGCTGCCCACGGGCGCGGGCGAGCCTCGGTCGCTGTCGCTCGCTCCTGTCACCACGGTGCTCACGGCGCGCTGGTTCCCGGATGGGAAGCGGTTGCTCCTGCGCGCGCACGAAGAGGGACGTCCTGCCCGGCTCTGGGTCTTCGAACCCGGCGCCGGAGCCCCCAGGCCCATCACGGAGGAAGGCACGGGCTTCCACACGGTCATCTCACCCGATGGCCTCCGCCTCGCGACCGTGGACGCGGAGGGAAGCCTCCGCCTGTTCTCCCAGACGGGTGAGGCGCAAGGCACCGTCCCCGGCCGGTTCACGGATCAATGGGTGGCGGGCTGGGACGCGAGCGGAACGGCGCTCTATCTGCGAAGCGTCTCGCTCCCGGTGCGCGTCTCCAGGGTCGACGTGAGAACCGGCGTAAGCACACCGCACCTGACCCTTCCAGCGGGAGGCATCAAGCCGGGCCTCATCTCCGTGATGACGCTGGCGATCTCCGAGGACGGAAGGTCCTACGCATACAGCTACAACGAAGCGCTTTCGCGGCTGTTCCTGGTGGAGGGACTGGCGCAAGCCCGGTCTGCCCCGGAGCGGCACTGAACACATCCGAGAACCGCGCCGCTCCGGACCGTGCCGAGCCGGGCCGCGCGGTTCCCGTCACTTCACTTCACGTCAGGCGTTCTTCAGGTTCTCGTTCACGAAGTCCCAGTTCACGAGGCTGTTGAGGAAGACCTCGACGAACTTGGCGCGCAGGTTGCGGTAGTCGATGTAGTAGGCGTGCTCCCAGACGTCGACGGTGAGCAGGGCCTTCTTGCCGTGCTTCATCGGCAGGTCCGCGTTGGACGTCTTCATGATGGCCAGCTTGTTGCCGTCCTTCACCAGCCAGGCCCAGCCGGAGCCGAACTGCGTGATGGCGGCCTCGGTGAACTGCCTCTTGAACTCGTCGTAGGAGCCGAAGTCGCGGTCGATGGCGGCCGCGATGTCACCCGTCGGCTTGCCTCCGCCGGCCGGCTTCATGCAGTTCCAGAAGAAGGTGTGGTTCCACACCTGGGCCGCGTTGTTGAACACGGGGCCGTCGCTGCTGAGGATGACGTCCTCCAGCGACTTGGTGGCCTCGGTCTTGCCCGCGGTCAGCTCGTTGAGCTTGTTGACGTAGGCCGCGTGGTGCTTGTCGTGGTGGAACTCCAGCGTCTCCTGGCTCATGTGAGGGGCCAGCGCGTCCTTCTTGTACGGGAGCTCGGGCAGCGTGAAGGGCATCGGGTGCGTCCTTTCCGGGTTCAGTGAGATTCGGCTACTCGTTCGCTACTTCGGGGCGGGCCCTGGCTCCGGGTGCGCTGTCAGCGCGCGATACGCCCGGTTCCAGTAGAGCAACGGTTCTCCGTCTACTCCCCGCTGGATGCGCTCCACACGGCCCACCAGCAAGAGGTGATCGCCGTAACGGTGCACATCCAACAGAGCGCACGCCAGACCCACCAGGCTGTCCTGCACGAAGGCGCCTTCGTCGAACATCCGGCCTTCGGCCTCCCCCGTCGCGCAGCGGACCGACACGTCGCGTTGGATGGTGGACAGCACGCTCACACTGAAGCGGCGGGCGGCCTCCACGCGCTTGAGCGTGCGGGAGGACTGCTGCAGCGCCAGGACGATGAGCGGAGGCGTCAGGGAGAGGGAGCTGAAGGAGCTGACCGTCGTCGCCGCGATCCCGTCCGTATCACGGACGGAGACCACCGCCACCCCGCTCGCCCACCGGGACATCGCCTCCCGGAAGTCCAGGGCCGACACCCCTTCAGTACCGCTCTGAGTCATGTGCCGGTCTCTACCACCCGCCCCGCCACCCGGTCAGCACTTCCTCCAATCCATTGGCGGAATACCAACGCAGTGGCACCTGCCCTCCGGGCCCGTCCATGGCCGGATCCACCCGCCCTCCGTATGCTGGCCGGCTGGAGGCGCCCATGGATCCGTTGTGGGGGGAGACGCTGAGGCGTCTGGATGCGCTGCTCGTCCAGGTGTGTGACCTGGAGGAGGCCCGCGCGTCGAAGCTCCGGGGGGAACAGGAAGCGGGCTGGGATGCCGTGCGCACCACCGTGCGCCCCTCCACCGCGGAGCTCGCCTTCAGCTCGACGCTCGCGGAGACACCGCTCCTGGGGACTTCGCCTCCCCTTCCCTTCGCCCGCCTGCGGGCTTCGCTTCGCGTGGACACCGTGGAGGAGGAGGCGTTGCTGCTCCTGCTCGCGACGTGGCTGGAGCCTCGGTATTCGCGCCTGTTCGCCGTGCTCCAGGACGAGACCGCGCAGGGCTGGAACGTGGAGCGGTTGCTGCTCACCGTCCTGGGACGTACGCCTGCTCGCGCGCAGCGGTTGCTGGCGTCACTGACCGACAGCGGCCTCCTGGTGGGCGGTGGATTGTTGCAGACGGGCGCCGGTGCTTTTCCTCCCATGCTCCGGCCCGTGGACCTGGCTCCGGAGGTCCGCGAGGCCCTGCTGGAGTTGCCCCGTCCGTCCGTGATGGGTGAGCTTTCTTTGGAATGGCATGGACCGGAGGTGCTGCCTTCCTCCTCGCGCGGGACATTCGCCGTCGTGCATGGCGAGGGCGAACGGCTGGGCGTGGCGCTGGGACTCGCTGGCGAAGCCGGTGTGCCGCTGGTCGTCGCTCGGTGGGCGGGGGCTCCGGAGCCGGTTCCCATGGCCCGGGCCCTTTGGCGTCTGGCGTCCGTGCGCGGCGCGCTGTTGGCCGTGGACATGTCCGGTGCTGAGCCGGGGCTGGCTCTCTCCGTCACGGAGACGCTGTCCGGGCTGTGCCAGCGGTTTGGCGGGCAGGCCCTGGTGCTCGCGGACTCCGCGCAGCCTGTCGCCGTGCCGCACCATGAGGCTCCCGCTCTGGGCTTCGTGCAGCGGCGGACCCTGTGGATGGAGGAAGCCCGGGCTCGGGGACTGTCATTGACGGAGGCGGAGGCGGGACGGCTGGCGTCTGGCTTTCGGGGCGGGCTTCAGGAGATCCGCCGCGTGTTCGACTCGGCTCCGGGCGGGGGCGCGGAGGCGCTTCGTGCCGCTGGCTTGAGGCTCGTCCAGGTGCCTCTTCGCCATGGCTACCGGCTGGAGGCGTCGCGGACGTTCGCGGAGCTCGTGGTGCGTGACACCACTCGCGCGGCCTTGGAGCGTTTGCTGTTCTACGTGGCGCAGCGCGACCGCGTCGCCGAGGAGCGGGGCCTGTCTCGCCGCTTCCGGCTGCACACCGGCCCAGTGGCGCTGTTCTCCGGACGCTCCGGCACCGGCAAGACCCTGGCCGCGGAGGTCATCGCCCATGCGGTGGGCCGGCCTCTGTACGTCATCGACCTGTCCCGGCTCGTCAGCAAGTACGTGGGCGAGACGGAGAAGAACATCGATGAGGTGCTGTCCCACGGCGAGCGCTCCGGCGCCGTGCTGTTCTTCGACGAGGCGGACTCGCTGTTCTCCGCGCGCACGGAGGTCAGCAACGCCAATGATCGCTTCGCCAACCTGGAGGTCGGCTTCCTCCTCCAGCGCATCGAACGCCACGACGGGCTGATCATCCTCGCCACCAATCTTCAGACGGCCATCGACGAAGCGTTCCTGCGCCGCTTCCACGCACGCATCGAGTTCCCCTTCCCCGAGGTCGAGGAGCGCCGCCGCATCTGGGAGCTGATGCTTCCGGAGGGCGTTCCTCGCTCGGGGACGCTCGATCTGGCGGGCCTGGCGCAGCGGCACCGGCTGGCGGGCGGTGACATCCGCAACGCCGCACTCAAGGCCATCTTCCTCGCTGAACAGGCCGGCGCACCGCTGGCCCAGGAGCACCTGGAGCGCGCCGTCGCGCTGGAGTTGTATGAGCTGGGCCGGCTCTCGCGGCGTCCGGAGGCGGATGCTCCCTCGGATGCGGGCACACGCTTGCGGCGCGTGGCGGAAGTGTTCCAGGAGGCACTGGATTCGCAGCTCAGACAACACTTCCTCAAGGAGGTCCACATCCTCCACGGCTCTCCCACCCGGGAGGCGCTCGCGGGGAAGCGGCCCGCTGTGTCGCTCGCGCTCTACCGGCTGGCGGTCACCCAGAACGGTGCGCTGCGGCTGGGGCTCATCGTCTCCGCGTGGTCCCACCGCGCGGAGGAGGAACATGAGCTGCTCGGCGTGCTGCATGGGCTGCTCTCACGTGGCCTTCCGCACGAGCTGGATGGTCGCAAGCTCACACCTCGCGTCCAGGAGAGTTATGACTTCGACCTGCTCCACCGATTCTGGAGCAGTCATGGACATCCCATCCGGGCCTCGCTGGTCCTCGATGTGGAGATGACCTAGCGTCCCCGGCACTGATGGTGCGGGGGGGACCGTGCGCATCCGTGATCAGGGCCCGAAGGCCTCCGCCAAGGCCATGCTCCGGAAGAGCTCCGGGCGCACTCCCTCGTCCTCCGCGGCCCTTCCCCGTGCTCCGGGTGTCGTTCCCCGGGGCCCCTCCTCGTCCAATCCCGCGCGTGAGCTGGCGGCACGGCTCGCGTCACTGAAGGGCGCGGCGCCTGCCCTCCATGGGCCCGTGCTTCGCGATGCCGCGCGCGACCTGGAGCGCCGCTGGAGCGACCCGGCGTGGCGCACGCTGGGCGGTCCGCGCTCGCACCTCTTCGAGCCGTGCCCGGTCCACCCGCCGGAGGTCGCGCTGCTCTCCACGCCCGGCGCCATCGAGGCGGAGCTGGGCATCCACGGACTCTCACCCCAGCCGAACACCGGGCTCGCGCAGGCGGCTGGCGCGTCCCAGCCCGCGACCCTTGCGCAGCAGGAGGAGGACGCTCGACGGCGTGATGCGGCACGCATGGCCGTCCTGCCTCCGGGCTCCGCTGAACAGCTCGGAGACACCGCCGCTCGGCTCGCCGAGGCCCGTGCTTCAGACCTCGCACCCGCTGCGGACACTGAAGAGGCGGAAGCGGCGGGACTTGGGGGCAGCACTTCTCCTGCGCCCGAGGACATCGCGGCGACCACCGTCGATGCGCCCAGCGCGGGCGGCGAACTGGCAACGCCGGATCAAGCTCCCGCGCCCGCATCCATCCCCACGGGGACGGCTCCCGGCGGCATGGACGACGCCGCGCGCATCGACACGCTGGTGACCGCTCTGTCCAGCGAGAGCGATGTCCACATCGTCGTCCGTCAGGCATCCCCTGGCACAGGGCCCCGGGAGCCTCCTTCCATCCAGACGGATGCCACGGTCGACACGGGCCTCCCCGAAGCGCGCCCGATGGTGCCCGCACCTCCGGCCGCGATGGACTGGCAGAAGCAACTGGCCGCGGCCCACGCGCAGGGCGTCCAGGGCATCAATCACGGTCTCGAAACCGCACCGGATCCGACGGGCGCCGTCGCGGCGGTGGAGCCCCCTGCCCGCCTTCCCGCTCCGCCTCCTGCTCCGGCCGCACCTGTCACGGCAGGGCCCATCCCCACTGCCCCGGTGATGGGCACGGACGCGGATCCGGTCGCCGCATGGAAGGGCCGCATCGCCAGCAGCACGGCTCGGGTCCCGGAGCCCCAGCTTCCTCCGGCGCCCCGCTACACGTTCAAGATCATCCAGGCCGCCGTGGACCCCAACGCGGTCCGCGCCGCGCGCCTCAAGCAACTGGAGGACGAAGGCAAGAAGGCCATCACCCCGGCGAAGCAGCCGAAGGACCTTCCGGCCATCCCGGACGACCCCACCGGCAAGGCCTCCTCCCTGGTGGATGCGAAGTGCGAACGGAAGCTGGAGGTCAAGGACGCCAGGCTCCCCGACCTGCTGAAGAGCCCGCTGGGCCATGTGCCGGAGATTGGCGCGCAGCTCATGCGCGACGACGGCGGGCACACGCTCATCAAGGGCCCGCTCGGCGACATCGTCTACAAGCCCGGCGGCCCCAAGCCCACCGACCCGGAGAAGCTCAAGGACTGGACGCGCCTCCAGAAGAAGATCACCGCCGAGGCCGACAAGCAGAAGAAGGCGAAGGTCCAACCCAAGGAACCCGCGAAGGGCATCACCGTCCTCGAACAGGCCGCCCCCGCGCCCATCAACGTCCCCGACTTCGCTCGCGTGGACATTGGCGACGTGCTGGCGCGGCTGCTCGCCGCTCCGGACAAGTACGCCGATGCCTCCGTCCAGAAGGCCCGCGAGGCCTATGTCCCGGGCGGCCTGGATGCGTCCTGGGGCGTGCCGCTCATCGCCGCCGAACGGCCTATCTTCGCCGCGGAGCTCCAGCGCGTCGCGGACGCCGCGCAGATCAAGAAGGCGGACCTGGACGCGAAGGTGGAGGCCCGCCGCAAGCAACTGGTGGACTCGCACGCCGCCACCACCGGCTCGCTCAGCAAGGCCCACGAGGAGGCGAAGAAGAGTCTGGAGGAGGGCGGCAAGTCCTTCGCCGACGCCCTGTCGCGCATGCGCGCCTCGCTCGACGCGCAGTCCGAGGCCAAGGCCGCCGCCATCAAGGGCGGCGTCGACCTGACCGAGGCCCGACGCAAGCGCGACGCGCTCATCGCGGCCGTGGACACCAAGGTGAGCAACTGGGTCGTCCGGTACGACCAGAACGGCAAGCGCTTCAAGGAAGCCTTCGCTAAGGCCGCGACCGACCAGATGCACGCCTACGAGCTCGCCGCGCTCCAGGACGAGTGGGAACTCAAGAAGGACGCCGGCGATGATCCGGTGAAGCTCAAGGCGGCCACGGAGGCGTACCGCCCCACCAAGAAGTGGCTGGACGACCGCCGCAAGGAGATTGGCGCTGTCGTCGCGAAGGCGAAGCGCGACATCGACCAGAGCGTGGAGCGCTACCAGCAGGAGCTGCGCGACGCCGGCAAGGAGGCCCGGGAGGTCATCCGCGACTGGCATGCGAAGCAGATCGGCTACGAGCGCGGATTCTGGGACCGGCTGCTCGGGTGGATCATCGACTGGCTGGACGTCGCCCACGACGAGAGCCGCGCGTGGGAGGCCGCTCGCGCGGCGGAGAACAAGACGTCGTTGGATCAGAACATGCTGTTCCTCGCGGAGGTGCGCCTGCGCCAGGGCGAGGAGCTGGACGCGGAGACCATCAAGGGCAACCACGCCCTCAGCGAGGAGCAGCAGGCCATCCTGCTCTCCTACTACGGCAAGGGTGGCAAGGACGCGGTGCAGGCGCTCGCGGAGGGCCTTGCCGTGCGCATCATCGGCCAGCGCCGCAAGCCGCTGATGGAGGCCCTGGAGAAGGAGCTGCTCGCGTCCACCGACCTGGAGCGGTTGAAGGTCGTCGTCGACCAGCAGGAGCCCCTCTTCAGCAACCGCGCCCGCAACATCTCCCTCAAGGTCTGGGAGGGCGTGGACCAGTGGGGCACGGACGAGAAGAAGATCTTCGACGCGCTCGCCAACCTCAACCCGCTGCAGGGCCACTACATCGAGCTCCTCTACCAGCAGGAGCACGACGAGAACCTGCGCGAGCGGCTCAAGAGCGAGCTGGACGACTTCTTCAGCACCACCACGCATGACTGGGACAGGGCGGAAGCCCTGCTCTCCGGCAACGCCGCCAAGGCCGCCGCCGTCGAGCTGAACGACGCCATGGAGGGCACCTTCCTCGGGACCGGCTGGGGCACGGACGAGGACGCCATCTTCAACCTGCTTCGCGGCAAGACGCCGGAGCAGATCGAAGTCATCAAGAAGGCCTACCAGCAGAAATACGGCAAGGACCTCGTCGCCCAGATGGACGACGAGCTGCGCAGCGGCGCGCGCACGACGCACGACGCGGACGAGATGCACGCCCTGGTGGAGGGCCGCACCGAGGACGCGCGCGCCATCGAGATGGACCGCGCCATGCGCGGCGGGTGGTTCTTTGGCCTGGGCACCGACCGCAAGGCCATGGAGGGCGTCTACGACCGCATCCGCAAGGAGACGGAAGCAGACGCGCAGCAGTACGGCTGGGACACCAAGACATTCCGCGCGGAGCTGCTCAAGCGCAACCAGGCCATCGACGCGTCGTATGAGCAGCAATACGGCACGGATTGGACCCAGCGCACCGCGGGCGAGAGCGCGCTCAGCGCCGCGTTCCACGACGAGATGAAGGGCGAGGACCTCAAGCTCATCGAGGGCCTGCGCGACGACAAGGGACTCCAGGTGGATGCCGCGCGCATCCGCATCGAGCACACCAGCATCCTCTACGCGGACGACAAGATCATCCGCGACGCCATGTCCGCGCAGGGCAAGCGGCAGATCGCCGACGCGCGCCGCGACGGATACCTGGACGTCCAGGAGCGGCTGGACATCGAGCGCAGCCTGGACGAGGCGAAGGTCAAACCCGCCAGCGAGGGCCCGCTCACGGAGGAGGACCGCCGCAAGGGCCGCATCAGCGAGCTGGAGTTCCTGGAGAAGTGGAGCCCGGAGAAGGTCCAGGCCCGCGTCACGAAGGAACGCAAGGAGGTGGACGACAAGGCGAAGGCCCAGGCCCAGGCTGACGCCCAGGCGAACATGAAGGCGCTGGCGGCCGAGTACGACAGCGCCTACGTGGAAGGCACACACCTGCAGGCGGGCTTCGAGCAGGCCGTCCTGATGGACACCTCCGGCGCGGACCGCGACGCCGTCGCGGCGATGCTGCAGAAGGGCTACCTCACCGACGCCGAAATCGTTCAGTACGCCGTGCAGGGCGTAGGCACGGACGAGGACGCGCTCAAGGAGGTCTTCGCAGGAAAGACAAAGGCGGAGATTCAAGCCATGGCCGAGGAGTGGGCCAAGGACCACCCCGCCGATCCTGGTGACACGCGCACGCCCTTCGAGCGCTTCCGCGATCGCATCGACGAGGAGCTGAGCGGGCGCGAAGAGTTCGACATCATGGACATGGTGGACTACGGCGAGCCCGTCACGCCCCGGGAGAAGGCGGACCGGGCCTGGCGCCGGGTGCACTTCGAGGCGCGCTCCACCAACAGCATGGCGTCGTCGGAGTACCAGCTGGTGCTGGACCAGGCGTCCGCGCTCGACGCCGAGGTGAGCGCGCTGGAGCTGCACGAGCGGATGCGCCCCAAGCCCGGGGACAAGAACTACACCGTCGACGGGCTGCGCACGTGGCAGGACGACTGGGAGAAGAAGTCCGAGCGCGTGCAGCGCCAGGGGGACTACGCGGACGAGGCGGTGCAGATGCACCGCGAGCAGGTGGACTTCATCACCGACCGGCTGGTGACCATCCTCTCCGTGGTGGTGATGGCGGTGGTGGTCATCATCGGCGTCATCGTCAGCATCTTCTTCCCCCCCGCGGGCGCGGGGTTCTGGGCCGCGTTCGGCGCGTTCATGGCCAGCACGCCGGTGCTGGTGGGCACGGCGGTGGCGACGGCCGCGGTGACGATGCTGACCAAGGCCGCCCTGAAGGGCAGCGCCTACGGCTGGGAGGAGGCCGCCACCGACGCGGGCGTGGGCGCCGTGGATGCGCTCGCCTCCGTGGCCACCGCGGGCATGGGCACGAAGCTGCTCAAGCTGGGGTTCCTGGCGCGCATGGCGGAGGAAGGCGGCGTGCTGGCGCGCATGACGGCGCACGGCCTGGCCCAGGGCGCGGAAGGCCTGGCGCAGGCGGTGCCCTCCGCGTTCCTGGGCAACGTCCTCAACGACGAGAACTACAAGGGCGGCAACGCGCTCTTCAACGTGCTGGCCGGCACCGCGATGCAGGCGGCGCCGGGCGCGGTGATGGCCGGAGGGCTGGGCGCGCTGGGCGGCATCTCCAAGCCCCACGTGCCACCTCGAACCCAGGACCTGCTCCACTTCCGGGGCACGCCCAAGGAGCGGCTGACCCTCTTCAAGAAGTGGAAGGCGGAGAACCCCGCCGGGGACATGAAGGAGTTCCTGCGCGAGTTCGACGACGGCCTGCTCAAGCAGATGTCGGGCGACTTCGACCGGCAGCAGCTCCAGCGCGCGATGCGCAAGGAGCTGCTCGAGCACATCCCGCCCGCGCAGCGCAAAGCGTTCGCGAACACGCCCATCGAGATGCTCTCCGAGGGTGACTTCGAGTCGCTCACCGGCAGCAAGTCCGCGCAGGCCGTCACGATGTTCCGGCGCGGCAAGCCCACCATCATCATCAAGGCGGGCGCGGACCTGTCCGACCTGGGTGAGGAGGGCCTGCACCTGCTCCAGCGCCACGACAAGGCGACGCGCGAGCTGGTCAGGTCGCTGGACGAAACGGCGCTGCGACACTGGGACCAGCTGCCCATCGAGAAGCAGTTCGAGCTCTATCGCAAGAAGCTGCGCCTGGAGATCGCGGCTCAGGAGTCGCTGCTCACGTCGCTGGAGGGCAAGCGCGGCGTGACCCTGGAGCCCGCGGAGGCCACGCGCCGGATCCGGCAGGGAGAGAAGACGCTGGCGAACCTGCGCCAGCGGATGAAGGAGGTGGATGCGTTCACGCCGGTGGAGATGGCGGAGTTCGGCCAGGGCGTGCGCTCGAAGCCTCAGTACCTGAATGAGCCGCCGCGGCTGTTCGGCAAGAAGAAGCCGCCCGAGGCTCCGCTGGCTCCGGAGGGAAAGCCGCCGGAGGTGGAGGGGGCCCGGCAGCTGGAGATGGAGTTCCATGCGGCGAAGCCGGTGAAGCCGCCGGAGCCGGAGGTTCCGACGCCCAGGCAGCTGGAGATGGGGTTCCCCGCGGAGAAGCCACCGGAGGTGGTCGTTCCGGAGACGAAGCCGCCAGCGGTGGAGGCGCCCAAGCCCACCGGCGAACCCGAGGTGCCGAAGGGCGCGCTGGCCGAGGGCGACTGGCCCCAGACGTTCGACGTGCACCCGAACGAAGACGTGGGCCCGTTCTCCCTCCAGCGTCCCGACCTGAATGACCCGAGGATTGGCCTGGTGGAGCGCACGCCGCTGACGGGGAAGCTGCTCAAGCGCACCACCCAGAAGCTCAACCCGGGGGAGACGCTGGCCCAGGTGGGACCAGCCTGGGAGGAGCTGAAGTTCGTCAAGAAGGGCCGCGTGTACGAACGGCGCTACTACCGCCTGGTCGAGAAGACCGACACGAACGGCGAGAAGCACCTCTTCGAGGAGATCCTCTCCGCCCGCTCGGGCAACCGCTGGGAGACGCGCGGCGAATTCGCCCGGAGGGAGGGAAACGAACTGGAGAAGGTCGCCTCCCTGCGGATGACCGAGGCGAACCTGGGCGACCGGCTGGGGCCGGGCAAGGAGTTCCAGCGCGTCACCTTCAAGCCCAAGGGCAAGCAGGACAGCGGCTTCGACGAGCTGCTCTTCCAGTTCGACGATGGCGTCAATCCCACCAAGGCGGACGTCCACATCATGGAGGTCAAGGGGGGCAAGGACGAACCCCGGTTCCGCAAGTTCACCTCCACCGGCGAGAACCTGCCCGGCAACCTGAAGCAGCTTCGCGCTGCGCTGGACGACCCCAACTGGAGGCGCAGCCAACAGCTGAGCCCGAGGCACGCCGCGGTGGTCAGGGACGCCCTGGACGCGTGGCGGGTGAGAATCGAGGTGCGCATCGGGCCCAAGACGGAGATGCCCCCCCAGCTGCTGTCCAAGCGCATCGAGCGGGCGGCGAGCGCCTGGCGCGAGCTGGACCTGCTCACCCAGCATCTGCCACCGGGCGCGGAGGACCTGGCGCTCGTCAAGCGGCTCAAGGCCGACCTCAGGACGGCGCTCAAGTCGGGGAACGTCGACATCGCGGACCGGGCCTTCGACCGGATCGAGGCCATCGTGAACGGCGCCACGCCCGGCGAGGGGCTCTTCGCGAAGCATGGCATCGAGCTCGACCCCCGGCCTCCCATGATGCGCGGCCTGGATCCCAACGAGGTCGCGGGCACCATCGTCCGGATCGACGAGAAGTTCATGCCCCCTCCCCCCGTCAAGACCGCCTCGGTCGAAGACGTGGTGGATGTCGTCACGGGGCTGGACGAAACCAAACGGGTCCGCAATCGGATCGCGGGCGGCCGGGTGCTGGGGTGGGGAGACTTCGACATCACCGAGTCCCTCCAATGGAAGACGCGGAAGCTCCAGGCCTTCGAGCGCGCGCAGCTGCGCGACATCCGCGACCGGCTCGTGCAGATTCCAGAACTCGACCCCAAGCGCTTCAACGCGCTGCCGCCCCTGGAAAAGGAGCTGGCGCTGCGCGAGGCGGCGGAGGCCACCATGGAGGCGCTGGGCATCCCGAAGTCGCGGCGGCCGGAGGTCCTCTTCAAGCGCCTGCGCGGGGACTATGGCTACATGAGCTGGAACTTCCGGCGCCTCAAGGGCGGACGGCTGAAGCCGTACCGGAAGCGGGGCCAGCTGGTCATCGCGAAGGGGCTGACGGTGGGCGAAGCGGTAGGCACCATCGTCCACGAGACCCGGCACTACTATCAGGCCTATCAGGCCTACCAGCTGTCGCTCCGGCGCCAGGCGCATCCGCTCGCGGCGCTGTGGGCGGGCAACCTTCCCGGCTCCGGCGGCACGTACCACATCGCGGGCCCGCGCTACTATTCACAACCCATCGAGGTGGACGCGGAGACCTTTGGCCGCCGTCTCATCGATCTGCTCCCGGGGCGATGGCCCCCTTGAGGAAGAGAAGCCATGCGTGGTGCTCCGTCGAGGACAGTCACCTGCTACGTGTGCGGCTCGAAGTTCACCGTGCACCAGAAGCTGGTGGTCACGAAGCGCGACACGGTCGTGCAGCCCGACCCGGACGCGTGCCCGTACTGCGACACGCCGCTCAAGACGATTGGCGCGCTGGGTGAGGGCGAGGCCAAGGGCCTGGTGCTGCTCGCCGCGGGCTTTCCGGATGAGGTGAAGGCCTACGGGAAGCCCGAGGACTATCTGGAGGAGTTCACGCTGACGGAGAAGGACGTCGACGCGCTGGTGGAGCTGGCGCAAGGGCTGGACTTCGCGGCGTGGGAAAAGGACAACGCGGAGCGGCTGGCGCGGCGCAAGAACCCGCGCGTGCAGGCCGTGTCCCGCTTCCTGCCGAAGCTCCAGGCACGGATGGAGAACGGTGAGCTTCCTGAGCGGTTGCGGCAGGCCGCGGAGCACGTCAAGGATGTGTACCGCGCGCGGCGGGAGCGCCACCTCGCGATCTTCGAGAAGCGCCAGAAGCAGCGATGACGGGCGACGGAGGACGCATGGCGGATCAACCGGACAATCCCCCCACCACCTGGAGCGCGCTCTTCGCGGGCGGCCGTGAAGGCGCGGACGCGAAGGAGTTCCTGACGCTCGTGACGCCCTCCGCGCTGAAGAACGTGAACCTCCCCGCGCGCGAGGCGGGGTCCCTGTGCAACACGCTCGGCGTGGCGCTGGTGCTGTGCGACCCCACGGAGAGCCGGGCGCTGGCGGAGCCCCTGTCGCGGCTGGCCGGGCCCGCGCTCCAGCAGGTCGCGGAGGACTTCGACGACCTGCGGCCCGAAGAGGTCGTCAACGTGCTGTCGTTCGTGAACGCACAGGAGTGCGCGGGCGTGCTGGAGGGACTGCTGGCGAGCTCGCCCGTGGAGGCGTGGCTGGAGGCGCTGATGAAGGTGCGCCGGACGCTGCACGAGGAGCTGGCGTACCGGTGTGGACTGGTGGCGCTGGCGCTGGGGCCGCCGGAGCTGGCGGCCCGGTTCGTGGGCGGCGGGAAGCTGACCCAGGACTTCACGCCGGGGCAGACGTTCGGGTTCAACGTCCAGGGCTTCGTGCGCTACCTGGCGACGGCGCGGCTGCGGAAGGCCCCGGCCCGGGACGTGCGCCCGGCGTGGGAGACGTTCGTGGAGGCCTTTCCCCTGAAGGCGGCGGCGAGCACGCTGGAGTGGAAGGACCTCCTCTGGGCGGCGCGCGCGTACTTCGCGGGCCTGGAGGGGCGGCCGGTGGCGCGGGTGGGTGAGTCCCTGCATGCGCGCGTGAAGCCGGCCTGATGCACTCCCCTGCCCTCGTCGCGCGGCCGGAGGTTTCCTTCGAGGCGATGGACCGGGTGCTGTCCGCGTTGGGCTGGTTCCTCCAGTCCGAAAGCCAGACGCCTCCGCTCATCCCCGGCGAGCCGGAGTCCGCGGTGTATGTGAAGCGCGCGACGGACCTGGCGCTCCACTACACGTTCAACCCGGTGCTCCGGCTGCGGGTGCTCGAGTTCTCCGGACCTGACGCGGTGGGGGAATGGGTGGCCGTGCGCAAGGTGGTGCCGGTGCTGGAGGCCCCGGCGCTCGCGGCGCTGCTGACGTCGTCGGAGACGCGGGAGGTGCTGCTGGGGTTGCTGGCCACGGAGGCGCTGCGGGAGCGCTCGTCGATGGAGCGCGTGGCGGCGCTGCGCTTCCATCCGGAGTTCAGCGTGTCGCGGACCGCGGAGCGCGTGCTGGCGTCGCTGGTGCCGGACGGGACGGAGGAGGCGTTCGCGCGGCTGAAGGCGGAGAAGGAGGCGCATCCGGATCGCTCCGTGCTGTTCGCGCACCTGCCGGGGGAGGAGCAGCGGCGGCAGGTGTTGCGCTGGCTCATCCAGGATCAGGCGGCGTCGAATCCGGACATCGACGCGGTGCTGCGCTCCGCGCTGGTGGACACGGACGCGGAGGTGCGGGTGACGGCGGTGATGGCGGCGGCACGGCTCCAGGCGAGGGAGGTGCTGCCGGCGCTGCGCGCGGCCCGGATGCCCACGTCGACACGGGAGGGCGCGGACCCGAGGGACCGGCAGTTCTATTCGAACCTGCGGGACCTGGTGGCCCAGGTGCTCGCGGGCCGGCCGCTGCCTCCGGAGGGTTCACCGAAGCGTGAGCGGATGGCTCCGCTCTTGCGCGCGCTGTCGGGTCCCGCGGACGTGCGGGACGATCCCACGCTGCTGCTGCATGCGCTCACGACGCCGGTGGATCCGGGGCCGCGTCCGGTGGGGCTGCCCGAAGCGGTGGTGGAGCGGGAAGGCACATACCGGCTGCGCCGCTCCGGGTTGGAGGCGCGCTGGGTGCCTCCGGTGGAGCACTGGCTGGGGACGGAGCCGACGCTGCGGCGCGTGACGTCACCGGGGTTCTTCGTCGCTCGGGTGCCCGTGAGCCGGGCCGCGGCGGCCTGGGCGATGGCGGCTTCGCAGGGGCCGGTGGGTACGGCGGGGCCGGACGCGGAGGAGCCGCTGCCCTGCACTCTCGTGGAGGCGGAGCAGGTGTGCTCGGCGCTGTCGCGCATTGAGGGCGTGGAGCTGCGGCTGCCTTCCAGCGAGGAATGGGAGATGGCTGCCCGCGGGCCGGACGGGCGGCTGTTCCCGTGGGGCAATTCGATGCGGGACGATGGGGCTTCGCGGGCTTCGCCCTGGGGCGTGGAGAAGCTCGTGGCTTCGCTTCCGCAGTGGGCGCGGGAAGGCCTGCTGTGCGGGGGACGGGAACAGCCGCTGTGCGCTTCGCGCCGCGAGGTGGCGGCGGCGGTGGGCGCCGTCCGATGGGTGATGGCCTCTTGAAGCTGACTGGCAGCTCGAGGACGCCAGGTCTGCCGCTCACGAAGCTGGGGCCCCCTGGGAAGTCGGGGAGCTTCAGGCTGGCAGCCACCTCCGGGGACGAAGCTCCTCAAACCTGTCCGACTGTCGGACAGGTTTCCCGAGGCCGCAACCGGCAGGGCCCCCTCACCCCAAGTCGAGGAGCTTCAGGCTGGCAGCCACCTCCGGGGACGAAGCTCCTCAAACCTGTCCGACTGTCGGACAGGTTTCCCGAGGCCGCAACCGGCAGGGCCCCCTCACCCCAAGTCGAGGAGTTTCAGGCTGGCAGCCACCTCCGGGGACGAAGCTCCTCAAACCTGTCCGACTGTCGGACAGGTTTCCCGCGGCCGCAGCCGGCAGGGCCCCCTCCCCCTCGGTGCCACCGACCACCGGTCTCGTCCGTCGAGTCGGTCGCGCTACTTCTTCGGCATCCGGATGCTGGGGTTCGCCGCGACCCGGGGCGCGCTCTTCGCCTTGAAGCTGCCACCGGCCGCGGCCTTCATCGTGGGCCCCTTGGCCGCGGCTCCCAGCTGGGCCCTGGCTGTGTCCGTCTTGGGCTGCTGCGAGGGCGCGATGGCCTTGTTCATGGCGGGCTTGCGGTCGGGCGTCTTCCGCGTCTGGGGCGTCATTGTCTTCATGGATTGCCTCCTGGAATGCGGCCGGCGGGGATGCCTTCCAGCTTGAGCGATGCGCCGGGCTGGGCTGGGACTTCCAGCTCGACCAGGCCTCCCGTGCCGGTCACGTGGGTGTCCGGGCCGATCTCCAGACGGCAGCCCACCGCCGGGCGCCCCGTGTGGTCCTGGGCCAGGAGCCTGCGCCGGTCGTCGCTCACCACCACCGACGGTCTCCTCAGCGCGACCTGCGCCTGCGCGATGAGCACGCAGCGCTGGCCCTTCACGCTCGCGCGGACCTGGGCCCGAACCCGGGCGATTCCGGGGGCCTTGCCTTCGGGAGGCCTCGCGAGGAGCGTGGCACTGGACGCGGGTGGACCTGGGAGCACCGCGCCTTCCCAGACGGCTTCGAACCCTTCGTCCAGTCCCACCGCCGCGAGCGACAACGGCAGGCGGATGGGCTCCGCGCCTACCCAGAGTTCGTCCGGCGCGACGATGGCCACTTCGGGATCCAGTTGGACGTCCGCGATCCATGACCAGCGCTCGGCAAGCAGGTCCGCGAGCCAGCCGGCTTCTTCTGGCGACATGCGTGCCAGGGCCTTCTCCACGTGCGCCGGGTCCGCCAGCCGTTGGAGCGCCGCGGCGCCGTCCTGGAACCGAGCGTTCTCCAACAGGCCGTCGAGCTGGCCCGGGAGGTGTTTCGAGAGGGAACGCACCAGGTGGCCCAATCGCTGTCTTGGAGGAAGTGCGCTCATCCTCGCCTCCTCCACAGCGAGCGGCCGGTCATCCGGCGCCGCAGTCGCTGTTCTGCTTGCTGGAGCGCTTCGGAGTCCTTCGCCGTGAGGCGGCGGCCGTTCACGAAGAAGGCCCGTGTAATGGTTTCCAGTTCGTATCCCGGTGCTTCTTCCCACACAGGTTCTTCATCCGGGGCTCCGGCTCGTGGCGGTGCTTCGACTCGCGGCGGAGGAAGCAACGTCTTCACTTCGATGTGCACCGGCCCTGGTGCGGTGTGCTTCGTGCCCCGTGCTGGGGCGAGCATGGACTCTCCCCGTTCCTCCGATTGGGAAGGACGCGGAGTCCGTGATTCAGGGCTGTCGTGACGACGTGGCCCGAACTCCTCCTGGAACGGTGGTGCTTTTCGGGTGCCCGGTGCCGGCGGTAGGGCAAGGGCTCGGGGTGAGCTTCTCCTCCGTGGCGATGCCTGTGCGGACGTCTCCCTTGGCTCCACTGGGGAATCCTGTGGTGGCGCTTGTGTGGTGGCGCGCGCGACACGATGGCGACGTGTTGGGGACTCCGGGACCCGTGCGCGGATCCGTGGGGGTTCGGTGTTCTTCTCCACGGCGGGTCCAGGCACCCTGCTCCTTCGCGGACTTGGAGCCTTCACGCGTGCTTCGACAACGGGAGGGGCCTCAGCGGCCTTCTGGCTTTGAGGTTCGGGATGGTCGCCTTGTTGTGAAGGGACCTCCAGGGCTTGGGTGCGAGCACGAGGGGGTCGTGGCTCCGCGACCTCCGACGGCAGCTCTGGGGCGCCGGGGACAATGGGGAGCGCGAGTGTGGGAGGCGGTTGCCCGTCCTGGATCCGGGTCACGGGTTCGACCGACGGCCGTGATTCCCCTGGCTGCGCCGACGTACCGCCAGGCCGGGGAACGCGACGGCGGATGGGGGCGATGGGGTCCGTTACGGCCGGGGCTTCGACCCGCACAGGGCGCTTGAGCACGGGTGGCGTCACGTCCTCTGGCTCGGTGAACCCCATGGACCTGGGGCCCGACGGGGGCGACGCGGTCTTCACCGCTCGGCCTGACTCCCCTTCCCGCCTCCGCGCACCCGGCGTTGGCAGGGACGGTGGCAGCGGCGGATCCACCTTGAAGTCTCCGCGCTCTCCCCGCTCCAGGGGATGGAGCACCCGGTCCAGCTCCGTGAGCAGCGCGGCCACCACGAAGAGGTCGTCTCTTGCTTCGCTCATGTCGGCACTCCCAGCCAGGACTTGAGGACCGTGGTCGCGGCCCTCAACTCCGGGTCCCTCAGCACCGTCTTCGTCACGCCGCCGTCCTGCACCGTGAGGTTCGCCGTGCCTGAGTCCAGCTCGATGGGGAGCATCACTCCCGTGGCGAGGCTCGGGCCTCCGAAGCCCTTGAAGTCGCGCCGCAGCGTTACGTCGCGCACCAGCGCCTTGGGCAGCTGCAGGTCGCGCAGCGTGATGACCACGACCTCCTCGTCGTCCTCGCAGCACAGTGGCGTGGGCGTCGCCGTTACCTCGTCGTCCGCTCGGGCCGCCGCGCCTGTGCGCACGTCCACCGTGTCCACGGTGGCCACGCCCTGCCACCAGGTGCCTTCGTCGTCCGCTCCGCGCACGAGCAGCAGTTCCCCCGGCCTCGCCACCTGCACCGGCTTGCTCGTTCCAGACGTACTCGTCAGCGGGATGCCATCCAGGAACAGTCGTGTCGCTCCCACCTCCACCGGCGGCAGCAACTGGAACGTCTGGCCTGCATACGGCGCGGCCACCGCCGGAGGCACCAATCCCAGCGCGCCTCCGCCTTGCCCCAGGATCAGGTTCAGCTTCGCGCCCAGGGCGATGATCTCCTGCACCACGCCGTCCGCTTGCGGCCCTGCCGCCGCGTGCCCGTCCATCAGCTCCTGTGACGACACCGACACCGCGCTCCCGTCCACGGGCGAGCCACTCCTCACCAGTCCGGCGACACCCGGCAGCTTCGCGTCCGTCGCGATGGACACATTCAGCGGTGCGATTCGCAGACGCTTCTCGGCCCCTTTCACCTCCCAGCCCAGCACGAGCGCCAGCGTGGGCCGGTCCCCTCCCACGTGCGCCACGTGGCCCGGCTGCACCTGTCCCAGGTCCACCGTGGGCGTCACTGACAGCGCCGTCGCTTGCGTGAGCGTGTCCTTCACCAGGGCCACCGCTCCCACCAGCGGGATTCCCGTGGACTGTCCCGCGAGCAGCCGCGTCAGGCTGTCGCAGAACGGCTTGAGCACGAGCTTCAGCAGCGGTGCCAGCGCGGCCCGGTTGCGTGCGTCGAACCATCGCTGACGGAACACCCAGTGGAAGCGCAGCGACCACTCCAGCGTCCGGAGCATCCGCAACGAACCGTCCGGATACGCCAGCCGCGACGCCACCGCTTCGTCCATTCCCTTCCCCGCCTCGATGTCCAACGTCGTCAGCTCGTTGGACAGCTGCCCGGGGATGCCGGGTGAATCCGCCCGCCTCAGCGTGGTCTTCAACGACGCCAGCCCCGGCACGGACGCAATCACCGTGCGTGGCGGCTGGAGCGCCGTGGCCACCGCTCCGTAGTCCGTTGCCGACGCCTGTAGAGAATCCGCCGCGCGCTGGAGCGCATCCGTCAGCTCCGGGGCCGCACCCTGCTCCTCCAACGTGGCCTTCGCCTGGAGCAGCACGTTCCGGTCCGCCAGGCACTCCCCCTGGCGCGTCGCGGCGCCTGACGCCACGGGGCCGAACGCGCTGGACGCCGACGAGACGCTCAACCCATCCAGCACGCTGCTCAGGGACACCGTCTCCGACGTCGTCTTCAGCTCCGCACGCCTCGTGGTGCGCAGGCCCGTCCAGGTCCCCAGCTCCGCGACTCCGCTCTCCGCCGCGTCCTTCCGCTGGCCCGTGGTGAAGAGCCCCGCGTCGATGGCGTCCTCCACGCTGCCGCTCTCCGACAGGGGCCCGAAGTCATACGTGGGCACGCGCACCGCCACTTCGCCGCCGTGCTTCTCGTCGCGGAACGCGAACAGCGTCACCGTGCCCGCGAGCAACGCCGACCCCGTGAGCTTTCCGTCTCCATCCGCTCCGATGGTGCCCACCGCGAACTCCAGCTCCTCCACTCCCGGCAGCCGGCTCTCACTCCCCACGAGCGAACCGGCGGACACCGTCGGCAGTCCTTCACCCCGAGGCGCGGCGGCCAGGGCTGGCGCTAACGCGATGCCCACCGCGCGTCGGCGGGCCCGTTCGATGACATTGAACACGGGCAGGAGCGCGCACACGGTCTGGACGTGCGGCGCGTCCTGCTCCGCCACCCCGTCCATGCGGTCCAGGAACGCCTCCAGCTGCTTCCAGGCCGCCTGCCAGCCGTCCAGCTCCATGCTCAGGCGTGTCACCGCGCTCACGGGCCGCTTCCCTTCTTCGGCGGGGTCGGTGTCGGCGTGGACGTGTCAGCCGCGGGGGGCTGCGGACTCGGCGGGCGCTCGGACGCGCCGGGACCTCCGAAGCCGATCGCCAGCGAACGCCCTCCCCGACGCTGGGAGTGCTTCGTGGACAGCATGCCCTCCAGGATCTCCTTCTGTTCCTCCACGTGCTCCTTCGACTGGTCCAGCACCTCCACCAGCGTGGAGCGGCCTCGCTCGGCGGCGGCCTTCAGTTCATCTGGCGTGCGCCCCACCGCCTTCACGAACCTCTCAGGCGCCTTCTCCACCGCGTTCACGAACTTGTCCGCCTGCTTCTGGGCCGTCGTCTTCAGGTTGCCCCAGGCGTCCTTCACCTCGTCCGTGTTCGCCTCCAGCACCTGCGCCGCCTGGCTCTCCTCCAGGGCCTTCTTCACGTCCTGGAGCGTGAGGTCTCCCGACGCCAGCTCCATCGCGGCGGACAGGCCCAGCAGCTCCCAGAGCATCGCGGCCTTCGCCAGGTTGGGCCCCGCCGCCAGCAGGCAGATGCCTCCCACGTAGCCGCCCGGCGGCCGGTTCGTCGCAGTGAGGAAGGCCTGCTTCAACCCCGCCACGCCGCCCGTCGTGGACACCGGCAGCGCGTACATGCCCGCGGACTTGAGCGCGTTCAGCAGGTCGATGATGGCTTGCACCGCCTGCGCCAGCTTCATCAACACCTGCACCTTGTCCTGCATCGCGGCGGCGAGGCTCCGCAGGAGCGTCGCCAGGTTGTCCACCGACAGGAGCAGCGCCCTGAGCGCCTCCGGGAGGATGAGCAGCTTCTCCAGGTCCGGGAACAGGTCGCGCATGCGCGCGGACTTCCAATCCGGCTTCACCGGCCGGCCACGCGCCCGGCTGCGGCGCGGATCCAACGCGCCCTTGGGGTACTTCTCGAACGCCTTCTTGAACGCGCTGATGTTGAGCAGCTTGCCCAGCAGGTACAGCGCCTGCCGGAGCGCATCCAGCGACGGCGCCGCCATCACGATGAACACCGCCTGCACCGGCGCGCCATCCGTCACCGTCGGGCGCGAGTCGTCCCCCGGATCATCGAAGGACGCGACGAACCGCCCCGCCCAGCGCGCGAAGCCATCCGGCGTCACCGGCGGGCGCTCCAGCGCGAAGCCCGCCTTGAAGTCCTTGGGGATGTTCGGGATGAAGCCCGTCTCCGCCAGGTTCGTCTCCGTGGGACTGATGCCCGGCGCGTCCGCGTAGAGGTACGCACCCGCGTTGAGCAGGTCGTTGATGATGTCCTTGAGCAGTTCGTAGGCCGCGAGGATGAGCGCCCGGAACGGATCCGGCAGCCCCAGGAGGATGGCCGCCAGCGCCTGGAGCAGCGCCTGCACGAACTGGAGCACCGCGATGATGATCTGCAGCGGCGGCTTGACGATGCCCACCAGCTGCTCCAGCCCCGGCGGCACGCCGATCAGCAGCGGCCGCCACGCAGGCCCGGCCCCGGCGTCAGCGCCGGTGGTGTCCGTGCCTTCCGCATCCTCCAGCGCCTTCGCCAGCTCCTCGCAGCAGACCTCCAGCGCGCCGTGGAGCTCAGCGATAGCGGCGTCGTTGAACTCGGCCACGCGCGTCCTCCCGGGTGCGTTGTTCCAGCTCCATCAGCTTCTCCAGCCGCTCGGCGTCCTGGGCCACGCCCACCGCCGCCGCCTGGAGCAGCAAGGCCTTCACCTCTTCCAGCCGCTCGCGCAGCACCGAAGCTTCCAGTGGCTTCCAGCCGGGCTCCTTCATCGCGTCACCCCACCGGCATGCGCTTGACGAAGCCGAAGTAGGACCAGTCCAGCATCGGCGTCATCGCCGCCCAGACATCCAGGAGCGGCCCGTACGCGGCCACCGTCAGCGGGTTCACCGCCTTGAGGATCTGCGCCAGCATCGTGAAGTGGATGGCCAGCCCGTCCCCCAGCACCATGGGCGAGATGGCGGAGAGGCCTCCCACCTGGCACACGCCCAGCATCGTGTTGATGGACACGTTGCCCGCCAGCGCGTCAATGGAGACGGCGTTGAGCGACGGTCCCGGCAGGTCCGGCATCGCCGCGGCCACCTTCACCGCCTTGCCCGCTGCCAGGTTCATGTTGCCCCCGGACGTGACGCCAAAGCCCCCTACCGCCGTCTCCTGCGACGCGCCGGAGACGATGCGCGTGTGGCTGCCCTGGATGCGGTCCTCACGCGGACCGCCGACGATCTCCTTCAGGCCACTGCCGCCCACCGTGCGCGAGTAGCCCGCCACGTCCACCTTCTCCGTCAGCGACCCCGTCACGTGCAGCGACACGTCCCCGCCCACGTCGCGGGTGTGGCTGCCGTCCACCGTCTCGTCCTGGTTGCCCGCCACCTCCAGGTGGTCGTCGCCGTCCACCTCCGCGGAGCGGTTGCCCTCGTTCACCGTGCGCTCGTTGCTGATGAGCCGGTCCAGGCCTTCCGCGGACAGGATGACGCGGTTGCCCTGCCGGTCGTGGATCTCCACGCGTGCTGTCTCCGGCCGGTCGTCCAGGACGATGTAGTGGCCCGTGGCGGACTTGAGCATCCGCACGCCCGGCACCGCGGACTGGGGCGGATAGTCGTGCTTGGGAATCTCACTGACGTCCGGGGCCACGCGCGCGGTGGAGTCCGGCTGGCCCAGGTCCGCGAGCGCGGGCTGCCCCCACCACATGCCGCTCCAGATGGGCTGGGTCAGGTCTCCGCCCTCGAACTCCACCCAGACACCCGCGCCCACGTCCGGCACCACGAAGAGACCCTGATCCGGCCCCGCGTACGGCGTGCACGGCATGGCCCAGCCCGTGGCCACGTCTCCCATCAGGCGCGGCACCACGCACTGGATGCGCCCCAGGTTGAGGGGATCCGAGACGTTCGTCACGTAGCCCCGGTACTTGCCGAAGTAGCGGCTCTCTGTGCGTTCGATGAGCTGCTGCAGCAGTTGTTCGATCATCGCGCGCTCCCCAGGTCGTCGTCCTCGTCGTACTGGCGCACGCCAGAGACGTCCGACAGGTTGATGTAGACGGGTGTGGCGCCATCCGGCCCGGTGAGGTGGACGACGTCGTCGATGAGCTCCACCACCAGGCCCACGTACACCTGGCCCAGCGTGGTGAAGAGGTAGCAGCGCTGCCCCATGCTGGCTTCGAGCAGCTTGCGCATCACTCCTCCAGCTTCTGCACCAGCCGCGTGGCCAGCTTCACGCGCGTGTCCACCCAGACGCCCACGTCGCGCTGGCGCTCGGAGGCGAGCCTGCGGCGCGCGGCGCGCACCAGGTCCTGGAGCGTCACGGGCACCGCGGGCACCGGCGGCAGGCGGGAGATGCGCACGTCCAGCGCTCGGAGCACCGTGGTGTCCAGGTCCAGCTTCGCGCGCGTGCCGGACAGGTTCTCCAGCGCCGCGGCCTTCGCGTCGGGCGCGTCCGGCGTGGCGGAGAGCGTGACTTCGGGCAGCGCTGTGCGCTGGAGGGCGACGCGGCCACTGAGGGCGAAGGGGTCGGGCATGGGGGTGTCCTCGCGAAAGGGGCTTCCAGCGCTACGGGTTGAGCTCCACCACGGCGTCGGCTTCCTGGACGTGCACGCCGGAGGTGGTCGCGTTGCCGACGGCGGCCACGCGCGAGCCGCCCAGGATGATGACGGAGTGGGCATACGGATCCGGCGGCGGCTCCGGCGGGAGGGGCCGGATGCCCGCGTCCTGCACCGGCTTGGGGCCGGAGGTGTCGCCCGTGTAGAACGAGTCCGCCAGCACCTCGTGCAGCACGGAGACGTTGAGGATGCTCTCCTTCACCGTGGACGCCGCCGAGTCGATGCCGAGCACGCTCTTGTCCACCAACTGGAGCGCCTTCTTCGGGTCGCCCTCCGCCGCGGCCAGCACGGAGCGCACCTGGCCCTGCACGTCCTCGGGCCTGTCCGCGTGCATCGCGACGCGGTCCACCAGGTCCCGCAGCGCGCTCGTGGGTGAGTCGTCCTTCGTCACCGCGATGCCGTAGAGCGTCCGGGCCGCCATGGTCACGTCCATGGTCGCGGGCAGCTTCGAGCGGACGTCTTGCATGGTGGGGAGGTCCAGCACGCCCTTGGAGGGGAACTCCGGCCCGGCCTGGGGCGGGAGGGGAACGGGTTGGGTGACGAGCTCCGCGAGCAGCGTGGAGAAGGCATCGCTCGCCACGTCGCGGCGGCGCTGGAGGCCGCCCAGGAGCAGCTCCTGGTCCAGGGGCACGCCCAGGGTGGAGCCTCCGCCCACGGGAATCTGGAGCGTGAGCGTGTCCGAGGGCATCAGCCACTGGGGGCGCAGCACCGGGCGGGGCGGCGTCACCGTCTCCGCGCCCAGCACCACGTTGCCGGTGAAGGTCACCGGCGCGCGCTCCACGCGCAGGACGACGACGTTCACCGCGTCCAGGCACTGGCACCGGTTGCCGCTGAAGACGGTGGAGTCCGCGCGGCGCAGGTACACCGCGCCCACGGCGCCCTCGCTGCGCAGCTCGTTGCCGGACACGGCGGCGGAGATGACCGCGCCGCCGTTGCCCAGCAGGAGCAGCGCCGGGCCTCGCGCGGTGATGTCGTTGCCCTCCACCTGCACGCCCCTCTTCTCCTTCACCACCGGGCTCGGGAGGATGGGGATGGGCTTGACGAGGAAGTCCACCAGCGCGGGCTGCACCAGCGCCGTCGTCGCCGAGAGGTAGCGCGAGGCCGCCGCGCTGGCGCTCAGGCTGGGCGCGAAGTCCGCGGCCGTCACCGTGAGCGCGCGGTTGAGCACCGGCCCCGAGGCGAACTTCTGCTTCAGCGAACCCAGCTGCACCAGGTCCTCCACGCGAGGCACCGAGGCCAGCGTGGCCACGGCGGACGGCGCGGGCTTACCGAGGACCGCGCGGCCGTCCGTGCTCGGCTTGGGCACCGGATCCGTGGCGAGGAAGGGCACGCGCGACAGCTTCGCCACCAGGCCCGGAGGCAGCGTGTCCGTGACGACGAGGACGCCCGCGCCTCCGCCCCCGCCGCCCGCGTGGCGCACGGTGTTGCCGCGCACCACCGTCTCGCCTCGCCAGTCGATGGCCACCTCGTGGAGCACCGCCTGCGGCAGCGTGTTGCCGCTCTCCAGGAAGACGTTGCCCTTCACCACCAGCTCGCCGGAGCCCACGAAGGAGGCCACCGCCTGGCCCAGTCCGGGCTCGCCCGCCGTGGGCAGGCCCGCGCAGGCGAAGAGGTGGTTGTCGGAGACCACCGTCACGGACAGGTCCGGCAAGAGCCGCAGGCCCGCCACCGCGCAGCCCTCCAGCCGGTTGCCATCCACGTCCAGCAGCGAGCCAGGATCCGTCGGTGCCTCCGTCAGCAGGTGGCCCGCCGCGCCCAGGGCGGTGATGCCGGTGGCGGTGTCGCGCACGGTGTTGTCCGCCAGCCGCACGCGGCCCTGCACGCCGGACACGAAGAGGCCGTCCGCGGGCGACGGGAAGGTGTCGAAGACGGGGTCCACCAGGTCTCCGGGGTCCGGCGCCTCGCCGCGCGCCAGCTGCTCCAGCGACTTGCGCAGCATGTCCAGGATGGCGTCCAGCGCCTGCATGCCGGTGACGACGGCGACGAGCGACGCGGAGACCTTGTCGGCGCGCTGGCGCAGGTACTCCTGGAGCCTCGCGACTCGCGACGCGTCGTCCTCGGCGGGGTCCAGGGCCTGCTCCACGGCGCGCAGCAGGACCGCGGCGGCGTCCAGTTCGGCCGTCACCGCGCTGGATCTGGCGACGGCCTCCGCGGCGGTGGTGGCGGGCTCGTCCACCAGCAGGTGCAGGGCCTGACGCGCGGGCACGTCGCCGTTGCCGCTGGTGAGCGCGGTGATGGCGTCGTTCACGCGCTGGAGCGCCAGCGTGCGGAGCTTCCCCTGGACGCCCGCGATGTCCAGCACGCGGTCGTACTGGGAGAGGTAGAGCTGCAACGAGCCGCTGAGCACCGGCCCCGGCGCCATGCCGCGCACCGCCAGCACCAACGCGCCCAGGGCGGAGACCCAGCGCTCCAGCGGCTCCGCCTGCACCGGCACGGGCGGCAGGGGCGTGGGCACCGGGAGCACGTCCAGCGTCTGCACCCGGATGCGGTCCAGCAGTCCCCGGGCGATGGACACCTGCTCCAACCGATTCTGCGGCTGGGCGATGGCGTTGATCACCGCCTGGTGCGCCTGCAACGAGAGCGCGGACAGCTCCGCGTCGCCGCTCACCAGCTCGCCCAGCTGTCCCACCGCGGTGCCGAAGGCGCGCAGCTGCTTCTCCACCGTGTCGTCGGACTCGGTGACGAGGCCCGCCGCCTGCCGGTCCAGATTCGTGGCGTACAGGCCGATGGTGGCGGTGAGCCCCTGCGCCGCGACGCGCGCGCCGTCCTCCGGCGTGACGTCCGACGAGGGCAGGACGCCGGTGGTGAAGTCCAGCACCTGCTGGAGCGTGGCGCGCATGCGGTCCACCACCGGCTGCAGCTGGCCGCCCGTGCGCTCCACGTCGCGGTAGTCCGCCTCCACCTGCGAGGCCAGCGCGGGGTGGAGCTCCTGGAGTTGATCCGTCAGGGCGTCCTTGGACGTGCGCAGCTGCACGAGCACGTCCGTGTTGGCCGTCGCGCCCCGGGTGCCCGGCTGGAGCGGCAGCTGTTGCAACGCGGCCTGGGCGAAGGTGCCGATGATGGTCTTCTTGGGGCCCACCGCCTGGCCGATGACGGGCTGCCGCGCGCGCTGCGCCTGCGCCTCGCGCAGCAGAGCCACCTGGCTCAACGCCCCCGCCAGCATGACGATCGCGGCCAGGTCACCCGGCCCGCCCTGCACCCGGGCCAGGGCCTTGAGGAGGAAATCCTGCGTGTCGGAGGGCAGCCCCTGCACCAGCGAGTCGAAGGCGCCCTTGATGCGGTCCGCGGTGCTCGCCACGGCGTCCTTGCCGGACACGGTGGCCAGGTCGAACTGCGCCACCATGTCCCACGCCTCCTGGGACACAGGCTCCGGGGCGGTGAAGCTGGAGGCGCGCGCCAGCGACGAGCGCACCGCGTGCGAGGTCTGGGTGTGATCGTTGAAGCCCTGGGCGGTACGCAGATCCGCCACGTCCGTCACCAGCGCATTGAGGACGGAGTCGGGCACGGTCCCCAGGTCCTCCAGCTCCACCACCAGGGTGTCGAGCGGGCCGTACAGGCCCCGGCCGATCTTCTGGCGCCCGTCCACGTTCGCGCCCGTGTACTGCAAGAGGGTGCCGTACATGCCCACCACGGCGCCGTGCACGTCCGCGCGCTCCGGGCGGACGGTGGTGCTCGTGACACTGAGTTGCTGGAGCACCACGGTGATGGGCGGCAGCTTCACGGGCCCTGGCACCGGCGGCGGCTGCGTCGTCGTCACCGGCGCGTGCACGCCGTCCACCTCGTTGCCCTCCACGGTGATGCCGGAGCCGGACACCACCGCGATGCCCGCCGCGCGCACCTCCGCGTCCGGGAGCCCGGGCGCGCCGTAGGCCTCCGTCCGCCCCACCTGGAGCAGCCGGTTGCCGCGCACCTGCGCCTCGTCCACGCCCGAGAGCACCACCGCGCCCCGGAGCGTCAGCCTCTCCAGCCAGCGCAGCGCAGCGTCCAGGGGGGCGCGCACGCGGGTCGTGGCGTTGGCGAGGAGCGCTTCCACGAGTGGGCGGGGACGGGCCTTCGCGTCCGCGCTCAGCACTGCCTCCAGGCCCGGGTCCAGGCGGGACAGCGCCAGCGTGTTGTCCTCCTGCGACGGCACGTCCGCGAGCGCCACCTGTTCGAAGCGGTTGTCCTCCACGCGCAGGCGCCCCACCGCGCCGCCCGTGCCCCAGGTGCGCACGGCCGAGTCCCCCAGCGCGCGCACCACGTTGCCTCGGATGCGCACGTCGAACACCGGCTGCGGACCGCCCAGCAGGATGCCAAAGCCCGGTGTGGACTCGCCGTCTCCCTCGATGCGGTTGTCCACCACCTCCACGTCCGAGGCGGGGCGGCCGTTGGACGCGCCGTCATCCAGGCCGTCGCCCACGACGATGCCGGCCACCACGCCCAGCACGGACGCGGCGGGCACGGCCGGCAGGGAGATCCACGACTCGCGCACGCGCAGCGCCCGGCCCGCCAGCTGGATGCCCACCTGGAACAGGCTGTCCGACACGGCGTTGCGGATCTCGTTGCCCACGATGTCCACGCCGTCGCCCGCGACCTGGATGCCCACGGCCGCGGAGCCGAGGATCTGATTCTCCGCCACCACCACGCGGTCCACCGGCCCCGCGAGCCCCCCTTCCGCCAGGTCCTGCACCAGGATGCCCACGAGGAAGCCCTGGATGCGGTTGCCGCGCACCTCCACGCCCGCGAGGAGCCCGTCCGCCACGTGGATGCCCGTGGTCGCGTCTCCCAGCGGCTCAAGCCGGTTGTTGGTGATGGCCAGCGCGTCCACGAACAGGCCCGCGCGCGGGAAGGACGCGAGGAAGCGCTCCGCGAGATACGGGGCATACGGCGCCACCGCGATGCCTGTCGCCGCGCCGACGCGGTTCTCGTCGATGACGATGCGCTCGCAGGTGCCCGTCACCAGCACGCCTGTCGCCTCCGAGCCGGCCTGGTTCGCCTGGATGTGGCAGCGGCGCAGCGTCACGCCGCTGGAGTCCGCCAGCGTCACCACGCCGTGCGGCAGCGCCGCCAGCGCGTCGAGCAGCGGCTTCGCCTCCGGCACGTCCTCCAGTGGCTGGCCTGGATGCTGGCGTTGAAGCTTGCGCAACTGCACCAGCGTGGCCACCACGGAGCCCGCCGCGCGGCCCTGGCCCGGGACGATGGCCTTGATGCGGTCGACGACCACGTCCACGAAGTCGGCTTCGGCGGACGGGTGTTTCACGTCGTCCTCCTCCAGCACCCGGTCGTCGTCCACCTCCGCCAGCGGCACGAAGCGCTGGCCGTTCGTCAAGGCCACGCTCGCCTTCACGGCCTTCACCACGGGCTGGAGGCCGCCGCCAATCACCACGTCCTCGAAGGGCGCCTCCACCAGCTTGAAGTCCTCGATGCGCAGGTCGCCTTCCAGGCCGCAGCGGTCCACGAAGAAGGCTCCGCCGGAGCCCTGGGTGCGCAGCTCGGTGGCCTCGCCGTCGCCCAGGAGGTGCACGGAGGACAGGTTGCGCAGCAGCACCGGGTGCTCCAACTTGTAGCGGCCGGCTCGCACGAAGATGGAGCCGCCCTGCCCGCCCATGCTGTCCACCGCGGCCTGGAGCGCCTCGTCGCCGGTGATGCCTTCGAGCAGGTCCTGGTCCACGTCGCCGAAGCTGCGCACGCCGTCGCCCACCACCACCGTGAAGACACCCGGGCCGATGACACGCTCGGAGAGCTCCACCAATCTGTCTCGCACCTGGGCGAGCGGCAGGTAGCGCGGGCGCAGGTCCTCGAAGCTCCGCGTCGCGCCGCCTGTTACGCGCGCCAGTGGCACGCAATGGTGCACCGGGCCGTGCACGGGCGCGTCCGTGAGCTGCTCGACTTCCCCCCGGGCCGCGCCGTCCGCCGCGCGCACTCGCACGGTGAAGGACCAGTATTCGGTCGCGCGCCCTTCCGTGTTGGCGAAGGCCAGGGTGATGCCGTCGTCGAAGCGGTAGCGCACGCCGGGCACCAGCAGGTCGCCGCCGTCCCACCGGCGCACCACCGCGCCCTGCTCCGGACTGAAGGCCCGGCCCAGCGTGCCTCCCACGGGGAGCGGCACGGGGTCGGTGGTGAGCACGGCGCTCGCGTCCGCCAGCTCCAGCGTGCCCGTGTCCGCCTGGACGCCTCGCAGCCTCCGCAGCACTGGCAGTGATGGGCCTTCCGGCTGGAGTCGGGTGACGCTGTCCTCGATGACGACGAGGTCACCCGCGCGCAGCTTCGCGGCGCTCGCGGGGGAGACCTGGAGCGTCATCGCGTCCGCCGCCGCGGCTGCGGTGAGCGGGAGCACCATGGAGCCGTTGTCTCGCGACCACAGCACCACCGGCTGCGCGCCGCCCCGGAAGAACTCCACGCGGAAGTGGAGGTTGTCGGAGCCCGTGTAGCCCTCGCCCGTGGAGGCGTTCTCCGTGGACAGGCAGCGGTCGCGGCAGGGGTCCAGCGGCTCCGGTGGGAAGCGGTCCGGTAGCGCGCCCTTCGGGATGTTGGTGGTGAGGCGTGCGCCGCTGGTGGGCGTGGGCAGGTCTTCCGCGTCGGTTGCGGCCAGCCCCTGGAGCGCGCGCACCTGGGTGACGAGCCGCAGGCGTACGGTGGTGTCCTGGCCGTCCAGCGCGGGCTCCTCCAGGAACGCGTCGTCGTACTGGGTGGTGGTCTGCTCCCAGCAGTCGAGGAAGAAGAAGTGGTGCCGCGAGCCGTCCGTGGGCAGCGCCGCCAGCGGAGGCGCCTCTGGCAGGTCCGGCTGCGCGGAGTAGCGCAGGTCCTGCTCCAGGAAGACGCGCACGCCGTCGAGCAGCATGCGGCCCGCGCCCGGCAGCGTCCCGTCACCGCCTCTTATAATGATATCGGCGCCCAGCGCCGCGTCCTCCACGCGCAGCGCGGCCACCCACGTGCGGGCCACGGGCGGCAGGCCCAGCACTCCCCAGGAGCTCAGCTTCGCCGGGTCCACGCTCGCGAACGCGGCGACGGGGAAGCGCACGTCGTTCCAGCCCGTGGGTCGCTGGCCCAGACCGGCGGAGAGGACCGTCTCGTTCCCTTCCGTGTCCGCGACGACCACTTGCAGGTCGATGAACTCATCGTCGGTGGGCGGCCGTTCGAAGCGCAAGCTGATGACGAGCGCGGAGGCGGTGAAGGCGGTGCCGTCCGAGCGCGGCACGGCCGTGAGATCCAACGGCGCGGGCAGCGTGCGGCGCAGCGCGACGTGGCCCCGGCTGCGCACCACGAAGGGCAGCGTCTCCGTGTCGTAGCGGTCCAGGCGCAGCTCGCGCGGGATGGTGCGCTCGTCGTCCGCGGGCAGGCCCTGCCCTGTCCAGCCGAGCACGTTGCGGATGGGGTCCACGAGGTACGTGTCGACGATGCGGAAGCCGTCATCAGGCGAGCCCTCGGCGACATCGGCGGAGCGGCGGCGCGCGTCCACGGTGCGCAGCCGCACCTCCTCGTTCCAGTCGGCGTCGAGGCTCATGCGCCCCATCTGCTGATAGACGCCGGAGAATCGCCGGGCTTCGTCGAAGCGGGACCTGGAGGTGTACGCTTTCACGGTCATGGTCGGCTCATCCGGACGAGGTCGTCCTGGCTGCGGTCGGCGTGGAAGGGCGTGATGCCAATGGGCATGCTGTCGTCGGTGCGCGCCTGGAGTTCGCGCTCGTGGTTGGAGCGCTCGTCGTGGGCACCGGGGACTCCGCCGCGCTCGGAGGCGTGGAGCGCTTCGGGGCCGTTGTTGTCGCCCAGGACGAGGTAGCTCGGGTCCGTCTGGCGGTTCGACTGGAAGGACACGGTGTGCACCCGCGACTGGTGCGACACCGGAGGCTGTCCACCGCGCGCGAGAAGGCTGTAGCGCAGCCAGCCCAGGTCCGGCCTGTCCGTGCGCACCTCGCCCGCGAAGGCGCAGGAGGACGCCTCCAGCACGCCCGCCTCCGTGGCGCCCAGCACCGTGCAGTGCCGCAGCCGAACGCTCGCGCCCGCCGCGCGGATGGCGACGGCGTCACGGTCCCCCGCGTCGAAGGTGCAGCCCGCGGCGATGAGGTGCACCCAGGGCGGCAGCTCGATGGCGCCCACCATGCAGCCGTAGAGGCGCAGCTCCACATCAGCGGGAGGCAGGGAGCGCCGCGCGCTGATGTCCTGGTGCCCACCGCCGGGCATCCACAGTCCCACCTGTCCGGGCGCGCCCAGGTTGCACCAGCGCAGGTCCGCTTGTCCCCGAGCGAGCACCAGGTCCAGCCGTCCCGCGAGCCACAGGCCCGCGAGCCACACACGCGTGGCCGCGCTGCCTCCGAAGCCCGGGTAGAGCGCCAGCGAGAGGCCGTGCTCGTCCGCGCCGATGCAGGGCACCGCGCCCGTGTCCGCGGCGAAGAGGGACAGCCCGTAGTCCAGCCCCTGTGACAGGCGCTCCGGAGCCAGACGCGGCGAACCGATGAGGCCCAGAATCGGCGGCGATCCGGATGGGCTCTCTTCTGCGAGGTTCGCGATATCCGGCGGCACCTGACCTTCAGTCGCCAGCACCACGGACGCGCCGGAGTCGAGACCTTGTGCGCCGACCGAGCCGATGGGTCGCGCCTGGCCTCCAGTCGCCAGCACCACGGACGCGCCGGAGTCGAGACCTTGCTCGATGGTCGCGACGATGGGCCGCTCCTGGCCTCCGGCCGCCAGCACTCCGCCCGCGCGCTCCGGGGAGATCCACGCGGTGACAGGAAGGCCGGTGCTGGAGCGGTCGCCAGGACGGTCCGGTGGGTCGATGAATGGGAAGTCCGGCTCCGCCCACGCCGCGGGCGGACGGCGGTCCGGCGGAAGCAGCCCCGCTCCCAATGAGGCGCCCCGCCCTACCCGCGCGGAGAGGGTGACGCGGCCCACGGGCGCGTCGTCCTGGAGCACGACGCGGCCCAGGCGCGGATCCACCGCGACGATGCCGGAGGCGATGCTCGGAGCGAGCGTCGTCCACGGGCCCAGGCTTCGCTGGCGCAACTGGAACGGATGGCGCCGCAGCCGTCCTGGCACCGAGTAGCGCCGCGCGCCACCTGCGACGGAGGCATCCCGCGAGTGGTACGCGCCACCGGGCCGGGAATCGAGCGGGAGCGGCTGGCCCTCGCGAGGCTCGATGAACGCGGCGCCGTCGTTGGCGACGTTGAAGCGCAGGAGCTCATCCGGGAGCAGGGCCAGCTCTGGCAGGAACGCCAGGTAGCCGCGCCCACCCAGTGAGAAGACGACCTCCGACGCGGGCAGCGGCGCCGGATCCACGAGGAGCACGCGACCATCGACGTACAGCGCTTCACCCGGAACCGGCGGGTTCGAGCCCGAGGGCTCCAGCAGTCCCGCGACCCAGGCACCCTCGCCTGCCTTCAGCGTCATCCATTGAGGACGCGTCGTGTCCGCCCAGACGAGCGCCTCCACGCCGTCGGCGGTGGTGGTGGCCACGAGCGTGCCGGGCAGGTTCGCGGTGATGGGCAGCGGGGCCAGGGAACGCCAGACAGGGCTCGCGGAGGCCGGGTCGCAGGACATCACCGGCACGGCCAGTTCTCCCGTCACGGCCTCGCCGCCCAGGAGCATCAGTCCTTGCGCCGTGCTCAGCAGCGTCGCGGCCTTGCGCTCCTGGCGGTTGCGCACCGCATGGGGACGCCACGGTCCGCCCGTGACCGGCAGCGACCAGAGGTCTCCGGTGGGCGCGCCACCCAGGTCACCGCCGAAGACGAAGAGCCGGCCGCCGCGCACGCACAGGCTGGGGGCCAGTCGCGCCGCGGGCTGCCGAGGGCTCGCGGTGTCCAGCCGCGTCCCCGTCGGAGTCGCGGTGTCCACGCCTGTCACCGACCACACGCCCAGCTTCCCCGTACCGTCAGGTGCCACCAGCAACAGCGAGTCGCCAGCCGCGGCCAGGGACATGCCGGGACCCTCCGGAGGCAACGCGCCGCTGAGCTCCACCACCTGCCATGGCGCACCGTCGGCGCTCGCGTCGAAGCGGGCAAGGCGCAGGCTGCCGTCCGCGAGGTGTTGCTCGATGCGCGCGACCCATGGCGCACCGGCCAGGTCCACACGGACGGCGTTGCTGCGAGGAGGCCCCTGGCGCAGGCCCACGGCGAGGGTGCGCCACGTACCGTCCACATCGCGCAGGCGCGGCTCACCGCTCACGCGTTCGACGAGCAGCGCCGCCGTGGTGCCGCCCAGGAGCTGGTTCGCCTCCGGCGTGACGGTGACGGTGTTCAGGGCGTCCGACACCAGCTCGGTGGACAGGAGCACCGTGTCCGAGTTCTCACGCGCGGCGAGCAGCGTCAGTCGCCAGGTGTCTCCGGGCGAAGGCCTGCCCCGGTCCGCGAACCGCAGCGTGGGCGCGGGCCCCACGGGCGCGGTGGGCAGCGGTCCGCGCAGGAGCGGCAGGGCTTCCGGCCCCACCAGCGGAATGCCGTCGACGGAGACGGTGATGGCATCCGCGCGTTCGGCGGCGTCGGCGTCCTCGGCCAGCGCGGTGGGGGTGAGCAGCATCGCCGCCGTGCGTCCCGTGGCGAGCGACGGAGGCGCGGGCTCATGGCGCGCGGTGAGGCCTCCGGTGAGGTCCGCGCGCTCCAGGGGCTTGAGCCACACCAGGGGACCATCGCGGTCCAGGGGATCCACGCGGAAACCCCGGTAGCCGTTGGGCAGCGCTTGCACGGTGGCTGGGGTGACGTCCTCCAACTCCACGGGCGTCAGGCGCGCGGTGCGGATGAGGGCGACGTCCGGACGTGCCCAGCCCAGCAGGTCCAGCGTGCGCGGCGTCGCGGCGACACGGCCCGCATCCGCGCTCCCCAACCGGCGCAAGGCCTGATCCAGCGTCTCTCCCGGCGCGATGCCAATGAAGGGGCCACGCTCCGGGACACCGTCGCGGGGACGCTCGATGCCAGGTGAGCGGCGGGTGAGCGGATCCGCGAGGCCGATGGGATCCCACATCACCGCGCTGCGACCGCGCCAGGGCAGCAGGTCATTGAGGTCCTGGGTCTCCAGCAGCGAACGGAAGGACTCGTCGACCTCCGCGTCCCAGAGGCTGGTGACGGAGAGCACCTCCTCCAGCGACGCGAGCGTGCCCTTCCGTCTGCGCCACGCCACCGCGCGAGCCACCACGCCGCGCTGCACGCGAGGGTCGTCGGTGATCAGCCGTGCGCCCATCAACTCCGCGAGCAACGGCAGCGCCTGCGGGCCCGCACGCTCCACGAAGTGATCATCCCAGAGCTGGTCCACCGCGCTCGCGAACGCGTCCAGTTCCATGCCCAGCACGGCGAGCAGCTTGAGGAGCGGCTGGTCCGCGAGCGTGGAGTCCCGCGCCGTGTAGAGGCCGGGGAGGAGCTGGATCAGTCGCTGGGAGGGCCGGCTCATGGGGTCCGCACCTCCACGAGGAACAGCCTTGCGTCGCGGCCACGGGAGCCCGCCCTGACGCGGTGGCCGTCGGCCCACCACGGCGAGGCATGGCTCGGAGGTCCCGAACTTCCTGTCGGACAGCTCAGCGCGTCATCCCCGCCATGGCGTCCCGCGCCAAGCCCCCGGACCTCAAGGCGGTCCCCCTC
>NZ_RAWN01000060.1:0-49051 GCF_003668895.1 Corallococcus sp. AB045 | reverse complement strand
GGGGGCATCGGAGCGGGCGCGGCGGCGAGCGGAGGGGTGATGATGAGCGGTTGGGGCGCGCTGGGAACCGGCGCGGTCACGACCACGGGCTGGGTCGCGGGCGCCGGCGGCAGCCCGATGAAGGTCTCCCGGCGTCCTTCCGCCGGGCCATCCTGGCGGAACGCCGGCTGGGGCTGCGGCGTCGCGATGGGCGGCGGCGCGGCGGGCTGCATCTGGGTCGCGACCTGCCCCAGGTCCAGCGCCGGCATCGCCACGCGGTGCGTGCGCGACGGCGGCACCGGCGGCGGCCCCACCTGGGACTGGGCGGAGGCCCCGGCCGAGGAGGACGGATCCACCTCCGCCTCGTCCAGGAGCAGCTCCGGCGGCGGCGGCGGGACGCTCATCGGTTCGTCCTCGTCCAGCGGACGGCCGATGTGCGTGGCGTCCTCCGCCGGCAGGAGCTGATCCGCGAAGAAGTCGTCGACCTCCGACGCGAACCGGTCCTGCAGGTCCCCCTCCACCACCCGCTCACCCGTTTCGGTGAGCTTCAGCTGGGCCTCGCGGTCCATGGCGATGTAGTGGAACTTGCGCAGGAAGAAGAAGTAGCTGTCGAACTCCAGCGAGACGGACGGCTCGAGGGCGGCCTTTACGTCGGCCAGCTTGTTCGAGCGTCCCAGGCGGCCGTTCTCCCGCAGATTCTGCAGGATGAGCAGCGCCTCGCCACTGACGGTGTCACGATGGATTGCGGGCTTCGTCATGGGTGCGCGGACTCTACGCGGCACCCGCCCGGCGCTTCAACGTCTGGTGCGACGAAGAAGCGCCTGGGGACTCTCCCGGGCCCTACCGGATGCGCAGGAGCTGCTTCACCGTCTCCAGCACTTCCACGAACCGCACGGGCTTGCGCAGGTAGATATCCACCCCCAGCTGCATCGCCCGGTCCTGGGCCTCCTTGCCACCCGCGGAGATCGCGATGACCGGGATGCCCTTGAGCTCCTCCTCCTCCCGGATGCGCTCCACCAGGGCGAAGCCGTCCATCACCGGCATGTAGAGGTCCAGCATCACCAGGCTGAAGCGGTCCTCGCGCAGCCGCAGCAGGGCATGGTGCCCGTCCGGGGCGAAGTGGACCTCCAGCGGCACCTTCCCGTGCAGGTCGTTGCTCGCGAGCTTCTTCAGCACGTAGCTGTACATCTCGATGATGTGCGGGTTGTCCTCGACGATGAGCACACGGAACCCGTCCTGCTCCGAAGGGGTCACCGCGCTGTCGTTGGGTCCCGCCGCACTCAAGATGTCACCCAGTCGCCGCCGGTCCTGCTCGCTCTCCACACGGATGCCCACGCCGCCCGGCTGATCGGGCGCGGCCAGGCGCACCCACGCCACCGTCCCGGCGACTTCTACCGGATCCAGCAGTCCCGGGAAAGAAAGAGCAAGTCGCAGCTCGTCCCCCACCGCGAAGAGCTGCTCGGTCTGGACGAAGAACCCTCCGGCGGAGAGGTTTTCCGTCACGTCCCGGAGCGGCCGACCATGGGCGTAGTCCACCCGGAGGATGGTGGGGATGCGAGGGTGCTGCCGCTGGTCCGCAGGGTCCAGGCTCATAACAAGGGGTTGAAATCGCTCGGTAATTTGCTGAGGGCGGCCCAGTCTACCGCCGAGGGTTTATGTTGACAACGAAGCCATTGGAGCAATACGTACCGGCCCGCCATGGCGGAGCCCCTGTTCACTCCTGAAGAGCAGAAGAAGTTCGACGCGGGGATCGCGGAAATCCTCTCGCACTACCCCTCTGATCGCAAAAGCGCCGGCATGCTTCCCGCGCTGCGCCTGCTGCAGGACCTCAAGGGGTGGTTGCCTCCTGAAGGTCTTCGGCTGGTGGCGAAGAACCTGGAGGTCACGCCGGAGCGCGCCTACGAGGTCGCCAGCTTCTACGTGATGTACCACCTCAAGAAGCCGGGCAAGTACGTCATCGACGTCTGCACGAACCTCTCCTGCTCCCTCTGGGGCGCGGAGAAGATGCTCGCGTACCTGGAGCAGAAGCTGGGCCTGACCGCCGGGGAGACGAACGACAAGTTCACCCTGCGCGAGACGGAGTGCCTGGCGTCCTGCGGGACGGCGCCCTGCCTGCAGATCAACGAGGATCACCACGAGAGCCTGACCCAGGCGAAGCTGGACGCCATCCTGGCCCGGCTGTCGTGAGTCGCCCCTCCTCCCCCTCGCTTTCCTAGGACGTTCATCCATGGCCTCTACGGCAAAGGCGGTCGAACCCGTCATCTCGGCGGCCTGGGGCAAGCCCCAGTCCTGGACCCTGGACAGCTACCGCTCGCGCGGCGGCTATGACGGGCTCAAGCGCGCGCTCACGATGGAGCCCGCCGCCATCATCGACGAGGTGAAGAAGTCCAACCTCCGCGGCCGCGGCGGCGCGGGCTTCCCCACGGGCATGAAGTGGAGTTTCGTCCCCAAGGACAGCCCCAAGCCCAAGTACCTGGCCGTCAACGGCGACGAGTCCGAGCCGGGCACCTTCAAGGACCGCTACATCCTGGAGAACGACCCGCACATGATGCTGGAGGGCATCGCCATCGCGTCGTACGCGCTGGGCGTGCACACCTGCTACGTGTACCTGCGCGGCGAGTTCAAGTTCCAGGCGGAGCGCACCCAGGCCGCCATCGACGAAGCCTACAAGGCCGGCATCTTCGGCAAGACGATGATGGGCAAGGACTTCGCGCTCGACTGCTTCGTCGTGCGTGGCGCGGGCGCGTACATCTGCGGCGAGGAGACGGCGCTGCTGGAGTCCCTGGAGGGCAAGAAGGGCTGGCCCCGCCTGAAGCCCCCCTTCCCCGCGGTGGTGGGCCTCTTCGGCAGCCCCACGGTGGTGAACAACGTGGAGACGCTCGCCAGCGTGCCCCCCATCCTCGCCAAGGGCGCGGAGTGGTACGCGAAGCTGGGCACGGAGAAGTCCGGCGGCACGCACCTGGTCTGCCTGTCCGGCTCCGTGAACCGCCCCGGCGTCTACGAGGTGGGGATGCACACCACCATCCTGGAGCTGATCCACGACGACCAGTATGGCCAGGGCATGCCCAAGGGCCGCAAGGTCAAGGCGGTCATCCCGGGCGGCTCCTCGGCGCCGGTGCTGGGCGCGGACGAGCTGGACGTGGCGCTGGAGTTCGAGGCGCTGAAGATGAAGCAGACGATGGCCGGCTCCGGCGGCGTCATCGTGATGGACGACGCCACCTGCATGGTGCGCAGCCTCTGGCGCGTGGCCCGCTTCTACGCGGAAGAGTCCTGCGGCCAGTGCACCCCGTGCCGCGAGGGCACGCCGTGGCAGACGCGCCTCTTGCGCAAGATCGAGGAAGGCCGCGCGGAGCTGAGCGACATCGACATGCTGTCGAACGTCGCCTCCTCCATCGCGCCCTACCCCCCCATCGGCCTGGGCAACACCATCTGCGCGCTGGGTGACGCGGCGGCGCTGCCCACGCACTCCTTCCTCATGCGGTTCCGGGACGAGTTCGAGGCTCACGTACGGGAGCACCGCTGCCCGTACGGTGACCACCCCTGGGGTTCCTTCGGAGACTGGTCTTGAACATCGAATTGGTCCTCTTCGGCGTCTTCGCCGTCATGACGCTGCTGTCGGCGGGGCTGGTCATCACCGCGCGGAGCCCCATCAACTCCGCCATGGCCCTGGTGTCGACGTTCTTCTTCCTGGCCGGCATCTACGTGCTGCTCTGGGCCCACACGGTCGCCGCCGTGCAGGTGCTCGTGTACGCGGGCGCCATCATGGTGCTCTTCCTGTTCGTCATCATGCTGCTCAACCTGGGTGACGCCCCGCACCGCGGAAAGCCCACGGCGACGCGGCTCCTGGGCGGCGCCTCCGCGGTGGGCCTCCTGGCCGTGCTGGCCGTGACGCTGGGCCGGATCAAAGCGCCGCCCGCGCAGATGGACGCGCAGGGCCAGGCGGCGTTCGGCACCATGGCGGCCATCGGCGAGACCATCTTCACCACCTGGCTGCTGCCCTTCGAAGCGGTCAGCCTGCTCCTGCTGGTGGCCATGGTGGGCGCGGTGGTGGTGGCCAAGTCCCGCATCTGACCCTCGCGACCTTCCGGACAACCCAATGGTCCCCATCACCTATTACCTCCTGCTGGCCGCGGCCCTCTTCTGCATGGGCATGTTCGGCGTGCTGGTGCGCACCAACGCGCTGGTCGTCTTCATGTGCGTGGAGCTGATGCTCAACGCGGTCAACCTCACGTTCCTGGCCTTCGCGCGCATGCACGGCGAAGGCACCGGTCACGTGTCCGCCTTCTTCGTCATCGCCGTGGCGGCCGCGGAAGCGGCCATCGGTCTGGCCATCGTCATCGCGGTCTTCCGCAGTCGCGGATCCGTGAACGTCGACGACATCCGGACGATGAAGCACTAACGCCCCGTCACCCCTGAGCCCATCCATGGACGGAATCGTCGAGTTCTTCAGAACCGCACCCATCCCCCCCGAGGTGTTTTCGCCCTCGCTGGGGTTGATCATCCTGCTGCCGCTTCTGGGCGCGTTCGTGTGCGGCGTGTTCGGCAAGTGGCTGGGCCGGGCCAACGTGCACCTGGTGGCGTGCTCCGCCATCGCCGGCGCCTTCGTGCTGAGCCTCCTGGCCTTCTGGGCCACCAGCGACGCCGCCGGCGGCCGCGTGGTGAGCATGGCCAACCCGTTCGGCATCGAGCGGGACACCATCCGCTACGCCATCGCGCACGACTACGGGACGTGGTTCGCCGCCGGTGACTTCCGGGTGAACTTCGGCCTGCTGGTGGACCACCTGTCGGGCATCCTGCTGCTCATCATCACGGGCGTGGGCTTCCTCATCCACCTGTACTCCACCAGCTACATGGAGCACGACGATGGGTACTGGCGCTTCTTCGCGTACCTGAACCTCTTCGTCGCCGCGATGCTCACGCTGGTGATGGCCGACAACCTGGTCCTGCTCTTCGTGGGCTGGGAGGGCGTCGGCATGGCCAGCTACCTGCTCATCGGCTTCTGGTACACGGACAGCGCGAAGGCGTGGGCGGGCCGCAAGGCGTTCGTCACCAACCGCATCGGTGACTTCGCGTTCCTCATCGCCACGTTCCTGCTCATCCTCACGGTGGGCGCCTTCAACCGCCAGGCGGACCCGCGGGACTACAACGCGGCGTCCACGTCGCGCGCCCGCTACGAGCAGGGCATCTCCCAGAAGGGCCCCGTCACCTTCAAGGGCCTGGAGAAGCTGGCCCTGGCCCTGCCGGAAGGCACGGGCGGCGCGGTGTCCCTGGCCACGCCCATCGAGTCCGGGCCGCTGGCGGGCTACACCTTCGGTGGCGTGATGACCGCCACGATGCTGCTGTTCCTCCTGGGCGCCGCGGGCAAGAGCGCGCAGCTGCCGCTCTACGTCTGGCTGCCGGACGCGATGGCCGGCCCGACGCCGGTCTCCGCGCTCATCCACGCCGCCACGATGGTGACCGCGGGCGTGTACCTGTTCTGCCGCATGAGTGCGCTGCTCGTGCTGTCCCCCACCGCCATGGCGACCATCGCCATCGTGGGCGCGCTCACGTCACTGCTGGCGGCGCTCATCGCCTTCGCGCAGGACGACATCAAGAAGGTGCTCGCCTACTCCACGGTGTCCCAGCTGGGCATCATGTTCATGGGCGTGGGCATGGGCGTCTTCTGGGCCGCCGCGATGCACCTGATGACGCACGCGTTCTTCAAGGCCTGCCTGTTCCTGGGCGCCGGCAGCGTGATGCACGGCAACGGGGACGAGACGGACATCAAGAAGCTGGGCGGCCTGTGGAAGGAGATGAAGTGGACGCACGCCACGTTCCTCATCTCCACGCTGGCCATCACGGGCATCTTCCCCATCATGTCCGGCTTCTTCTCCAAGGACGCCATCTTCCACGGTGTGCACCACAACCACCTGCACGGCCTGGAGTGGGTCTCCGGCTTCGTCTACGTGCTGGGCCTGCTCATCACCGCGTCCACGGCGTTCTACATGTCGCGCGTCTACCTGCTGACCTTCACGGGCAAGCGGTCCCCGGAGGCGAAGCTGGCGCACGCCCATGAGAGCGCGTGGCACATGACGCTGCCGCTGGTCATCCTGGCGTTCCTCGCCTTCGTGACGTTCGTCTACGCCCTGCCCCTGATGCCCCGCACAGGCGGCGGGACGCAGCCGGTGTTCGAGAACTTCCTGTCCCCCGTGCTGCGCCCGGCGGAGACGGTGGCCCGCGTGGCCAAGACGGTGCAACTGGACACCAGCTCGCCTTCCGTCGGGGACTACGCCTTCGCGTGGATGTGGGCGCTCGCGGGCGGCGCGGCCGCGGCGTTCGCCTACCTGAAGTTCTTCCCCTCGCGAGTGGGCCAGCCCGTGCCGGCGTTCGCCCGCGCGGTGCGCCGCACGGCGCTCAACAAGTTCTACGTGGATGAGCTCTACGAGTTCATCCTCATCCGGCCGGTGAAGTTCGTGGCCTTCATCCTCTTCCGCGTGGTGGACGCGCTCGTCATCGACACGGTGCTGGTGCGTGGCACCGCGTACGTCACGGAGAAGGTGGGCCTCGGGCTGCGCCGGCTCCAGACGGGTGACGCGCAGGCCTACGCCGCCATCATGGCGCTCGCCATCCTGGGCGGCGCGGTCTACGCCCTCGTGCAGGTGCTTTCATGAGCTTCTTCGACACCCACCTGTTGAACGTCGTCATCTACCTGCCGCTCGTGTTCGCGGCGCTGGTGCTCGCGCTGCCCGCCAGTGAGCACGGGCAGGTCCGCGCCATCACCTTCGTGGGCATGCTGCTGGACCTGGTGTTCGGCGTCTGGGCGTACTTCCGCTTCGAGCCCTCCGGCGCGGAGTTCCAGATGGAGTACCGCGTCCCGTGGTTCGAGCAGTTCGGGATGAGCTACCACCTGGGCGTGGACGGCCTGGCCGTGAGCCTGCTGCTGCTGACGGTGTTCCTGGGCCCGCTGGTGGTGCTCGCCTCCACCACGTACATCCAGCACCGCATCAAGGAGTTCCACCTGGCGCTGCTGGTGCTCCAGACGACGATGCTGGGCGCGCTGGCGTCGATGGACGTCCTGCTCTTCTACATCTTCTTCGAGGCCATGCTCATCCCCATGTACCTGATGGTGGGTGTGTGGGGCGCCGAGGACCGGCGCATGGCGGCGGTGAAGTTCTTCCTCTACACGCTGGTCGGCTCGCTGCTGATGCTGGTGGCCATCGTGGCCGTGTACTTCATCAGCGGCGGCCCGGGTGTGCGCTCGTTCGACTACGGCACGCTCTACAACAACCTGCTCGCCGCCAATCAGCAGCTGGCCGCGTGCGCCAACGGGCCGGAGGGCGCGTGCGCGTCCCTCACGGGTCTGGCCGCCACGCTGCACACCTACGGGCCGTGGATGTTCGCCGCGTTCGCGCTGGCGTTCGCCATCAAGGTCCCCATGTGGCCGGTGCACACCTGGTTGCCGGACGCGCACGTGCAGGCGCCGGTGGCGGGCTCCATGATCCTGGCCGGCGTGATGCTGAAGATGGGCACCTACGGCTTCTGGCGCTTCGCGATTCCGCTCTTCCCCGTGGCGGCGCACGCGGCCCGTCCGTTCCTCGCGGTGCTGGCCGTGATTGGCATCGTGTACGGCGCGCTGATGTGCCTGGCGCAGCGGGACATCAAGAAGCTCATCGCGTACTCGTCCGTCAGCCACCTGGGCTACTGCATGCTGGGCCTGCTCGCCGTCACCGGTGAGGGCGCCACGGGCAGCGCGTACCAGATGCTCAACCACGGCATCTCCACGGGCGCGCTGTTCCTCCTGTTCGGCTTCCTCTACGAGCGCCGCCACACGCGCCTGATGTCGGACTACGGCGGCATCGCCAAGGTGATGCCGGTGTTCACCGCGGCGTTCGTCATCATCACCTTCTCGTCGGTGGCGGTGCCGGGCACCAACGGCTTCATCGGCGAGTTCCTGGTGCTGATGGGCACGTTCAAGAGCACCCTGCCCCTGGGCTTCGGCGCGTTCGCCACGCTGGGCGTCATCCTGGGCGCGGCGTACATGCTGTGGATGGTGCAGAAGGTGTTCTTCGGCAGCATCACGCACCGGGAGAACCAGCACCTGCGCGACATGAACCTGCGCGAGATGCTCACCACGGCCCCCTTCATCGTGCTGGTGGCGGTGATGGGCCTGATGCCGCAGCCCTTCCTGGACCGCATCGCTCCGTCCACGGACCGCTACGTGGCGCGCGCCAGCGTGGGCGCTCCGGGCGCCACCCAGGCGAAGGACGACCAACTGCGCGTGGAGGTGATGTCGCTGCCCTCCACCGCCGCCGCGGCCCGCCCCTCCGTTCCCGCCGCGCCGCTCGCCGTTCGCGAGTAGGCCCCGAAAGACTCCATGAACCTGCCAAATCTCACCCTGGCGGATTTCCTCCCCCTGCTGCCCGCCATCATCATGGTGGTGGCAGCCTGCGTCCTGCTGTTGTCGGAGGTGTTCCTCTCCGCGACGGCGTCCCGTGGCTACCAGGCGGTGCTCACCGTCGTGGCGGCGGTGGCCAGCGGCGCCGTGGCCGTGGGCCTGATGTTCGAGCCGCCGCAGGAGGTGTTCCTCGGCTTCGGCGTGCTGGACCCCTTCTCCAGCTTCCTCACCCTGGTGGTGAGCGTGGGCCTGGGGCTGGCGGCGCTGAGCGCGGTGGGCTTCCTGCGCAAGCGTGGCGCTGAGCGCGGTGAGTTCTACGCGCTGATGCTCTTCGCCTCCGCGGGCATGAGCCTGCTGGCGATGTCGTCGGAGTTCATCACCATCTTCGTCAACATCGAGGTGCTCTCCATCGCGACGTACGCGCTGACGGCGTACCTGCGCCGCGGCACGCGCCCCAGCGAGGCGGGCTTCAAGTACTTCATCCTGGGCGCCTTCTCCTCCGCCATCCTGCTGTACGGCACGGCGCTGCTGTACGGCGCCACGGGCACGACGAAGCTCAACGACATGGCGGGCCCTCTGCAGCAGGCGCTCTCCACGACGCCGGCGCTCGTCTACGTGGGCGCGGTGCTCATCGCCGCGGGCTTCGCGTTCAAGGTGGCGGCCGTGCCGTTCCACATGTGGACGCCGGACGTGTACGAGGGCGCCCCCACCCCGGTGACGGCGCTCATGAGCGCGGGCGTGAAGGCGGCGGCGTTCGCGTCGCTGGTGCGCGTGTTCGTCACGGTGGGCAAGGACATGAACTCCCAGCTGCCGCTGATGCTCTTCGCCACGCTGGCGCTGCTCACGATGATCGCCGGCAACCTGATGGCGATTCCGCAGCGCAACGTGAAGCGCATGCTGGCGTACTCCTCCATCGCGCACGCGGGCTACCTGCTGCTGGGCGTGGCGGCGCTGTTCGTCGTGGCCCCGGGCGAGAGCTTCCGCCTGCTGTCCGCGTCGTCCCTGTCCGGTGGCACGCCGCTGGACGTGGCGCGCTCGGACGCGCTGCGCGGCATCCTGTACTACCTGCTGGCGTACACCTTCAGCGCGACGGGCGCCTTCGCCATGGTCTCCGCGCTGGAGCGCCGCGAGGACGAGGAGAAGGGAACCGCGTGGGACCTGGAGCGCTTCGCGGGCCTCGCGCAGCGCCGTCCGGGCTGGGCGTTCGCCATGGCGGCCTTCATGCTGTCCCTGGGCGGCATTCCCCCCACCGTGGGCTTCATGAGCAAGCTGCTCATCTTCCAGGCCGCCATCGACGTGGGCCTGGTGGGCCTCACCGTGGTGGCGGTGCTCAGCAGCGCGGCGGGCGCGTATTACTACCTGCGCGTCGTGGTCTACATGTTCATGCACCCCGTGCCCGAAGGCGCGCAGCCGCTGGAGCGCCACTGGGGTACGGAGGCCGCGCTGGTCATCTCCACCGTCGCCGTCGTGCTGCTGGGCATCCTCCCCGGCCACGTCACCGACTGGCTGGCCCAGGCCGGCACGCTGTTCGGCCGGTAGGCCTTCGCCGGCAGCTCGCGGCACCCGACGCCCGCCTCGGCCCCTGGCCCTGGCGGGCGTTGTCGTTGCGGGGCATGGCTCACGGCGTCATGGCCGCCGTGCATTGCAGAAGTGAAATGGATCCGCGCCGCGTCATGCGGGCGGCGGCAACGCGGCGATGATGCAGGGAGCGGAAAAGAAGGCGGCCCGGCACCCGTGAGGGTGTCGGGCCGCGGGTCTTCTCAAGGTAACGCACCGGAAGTGCTGAAAGGGTGGGGGGGAACCACTTTCAACCTCGCTTCGATGCGTCCCGGGCTAACCTTTAGCAGGTGCCATGCCAGCGCCCGTTCGGGACGAAACTCTAGAGTTCTCAGGCACTTGGACGACCGGGCAACACTCCCACCCCCGCCCTTCCCCATTGCAGCCCTGAAATCGCGTTTCAGGGATGAAAACAATCAACGAATTCAGGAGGTTGGTTTTTTCATCCCTGAACGGCGGTGATTTCGGATCTGAACTCGCACCGGGAGGCGGGTGGGAGTTCGCTGTCAGGCTATTCGCGGGCACCGGCGGGGGGCCGCAGGTTGAGCCGCTTCATCTTCCGCCACAGCGTGGTGGAGGAGACGCCCAGCTCGTCCGCCACGCGGGCCAGGTCCACGCCGTGGCGCTCCAGGGCCTGGACGATGGCGCGGCGCTCCGCGTCCTCCACCACCTCCGCCAGCGTGGGGCCCGTGGCTTCCGCGCCGCCAGGCCGCGCGGCGTCGGTGGGGGGCAGGCCCATGGCTTCAGGCGGAGACGAGGCCGCGGAGAGCACTCGGCCCTGGGGGCGCAGCGGGAAGTCCTCGGGGAGCAGCTCGTCCCCTTCGGCGAGCGCGGCGGCCTGCTCCACCAGGTTCTCCAGCTCGCGCACGTTGCCGGGGAAGCTGTACGTCATCAGGTGCTCCACGGCGGTGGCGGTCAGACGCCGGGTCCGGGGGCTGCGGGCGTTGGCGCGGTCCAGGAAGTGCTGCGCGAGCGCGGGCACGTCCTCCAGGCGCTCGCGCAGCGGGGGCACGCGCAGGAGCACCACGTTGAGGCGGTAGTAGAGGTCCTGGCGGAAGCGCTTCTCCTTCACCTCCAGCTCGATGTCGCGGTTGGTGGCTGCGGCGATTCGCACGTCCACACGCAGCGCGGTGGACTCGCCCACGCGGCGCACCTCGCCGTCCTGGAGCGTGCGCAGGAGCTTGGACTGGAAGGTGGGGCTCGTCTCCGTCACCTCGTCGATGAAGAGCGTGCCGTTGTCCGCCTCCTCGAAGAGGCCGCGGCGCGTCTTCACCGCGCCGGTGAAGGCGCCCTTGGCGTGGCCGAAGAGCTCGCTCTCCAGCAGCGTCTCGCTGATGGCCGCGCAGTTGACGGGCACGAAGGGCTGCTTGCTGCGGCGGCTGTGCGCGTGGAGAGCGCGGGCCACCAGCTCCTTGCCCGTGCCGCTCTCTCCCTGGATGAGGACGGTGGCGTCGCTCTGGGCCACGCGCAACAGGCGCGTGGTGAGCTCCCGCATGGCCTGGCTGCGGCCCACCAGCGCGGACAGGCCGTGGCGTTCGTTGAACTCCGTGGCCAGGTTGTCCACCGCCGCCTGGAGCCTGGCGCGCTCCAGGGCGCGCTCCACGCGGTAGCGCAGCTCGCCTTCCTTGAAGGGCTTGGTGACGTAGTCGTAGGCCCCCAGGCGCATGGCCTCCACCGCGCTGTCGATGGAGCCAAAGGCCGTCATCATGATGACCTGGAGGCGCGGGGCCACCTCCAGCGCACGCCTGAGCAGCGTGAGCCCGTCCATGGGCTCCATCTTCAGGTCCGTGAGGAGCAGGTCCACGCGCTCCTGCGCGAGCAGGCCCAGGGCCTCCTCGCCGGTGGCGGCTTCGTTGACGGTGTAGCCCTCCGCGCGCAGGAGCAGGGCGGTGGTGGCGCGCATGTTGCGCTGGTCGTCCACCACGAGGATGCGGCCTCGGGGAACCGGAGTGGTCGCGTCGGTCATGAGAGGGACTGGGGCTGCGTGAGCGGCAGCCAGAAGGTGAAGGTGGTTCCGCGTCCGGGGGCGCTCTCCACGGCGATTTCGCCGCGGTGTTCCTCCAGGATGCGCTTCACCACCGCCAGCCCCAGGCCGGTGCCCTGGGCCTTGGTGGTGAAGAAGGGTTCGAAGACGCGGTGGAGCAGCTCCGCCGGGATGCCCGGCCCCTGGTCCATCACGTCGATGCGCAGCTGCTCCCGGCCTCCATGCGTGTCCCGGCGCCCGCGCACCCGGACCTCGCCGCCCTGGGGCATGGCCTGGATGGCGTTGACGGCCACGTTGAACAGGGCCTGGCGGATCTGCCGCCGGTCCATGGGCACCGCGGAGAGGCCGGGCTCCACCTCCACGGAGATGTACACCGGACGCTCCGTGAGGGCCTGCGCCCGCGCGGCCTCGAAGGCGTCCTGGAGCACGCGCAAGAGGTCCTCCGGCTGGAGCACCGGGTTGCGCGGGCGGGTGAAGTCCAGCAGGTCCGCCACCATGCGGTTGAGGCGGTCACTCTCCTCCGCGACGATGTCCAGCAGCATGGCCGTGTCCCCCCCGGGGTTCATGATGCGCCGGAGCGTGGCCACCGCGTTGAAGATGACGCCCAGGGGGTTGCGCACCTCGTGGGCGACGATGGCGGACAGCTCGCCCAGCGCGGCGAAGCGCTCGCGCTTCACCATCTCCGCGCGGGTGGCGGCCAGCTCCGCGTAGCTGGCCCACAGCGATTCGTAGAGGCGCGCGTTGGCGATGGACAGCGCCAGCTGGCCGCACGTCGCCTCCGCCAGCTCAATCAGCTCCGGGCCAAAGGGGCGAGGGCCGCGCACGTCGTCCACCAGCACCACGCCGATGAGCTCCTCGCGCGACGTCAACGGCAGGCCCAGGAGCGCCTTCTCCCCCAGCCGGTCGATGAGCACCGCGCTCACGGAGGTGCTCGCGGACGTCAGGTCCTCCACCGCGATGGGCTTGCGCTCCAGCGCCACGCGCGCGGCCAGGTCGTCGCTGTCGAGCGGCACCACCACCGTGCGGAACAGGTCGCGGTGGGTCGCCGACGCCGCCGCGCCGCGCAGCACCTTGGCCTGTTCGTCGTAGAGCAGGATGAAGCAGTTGGACACGTCCAACAGGTGCACCAGGAAGTCGGACGCGACGTCCAGGATGCTCGCCGTCTCCAGCACGCCGGACGTGGTGCGCGCCAGGTCCAGCAGCAGGCGCGTCTCCGTGAGCTGGCGAGCGGACTCGGCGCGGAGGCGGCGCTGCTCCAGGAGCGTCACCAGCAGCTCCGCGAGCGTGGACAAGAGCCGCGCGTCGCGCTCGTCGAAGGGGCGCTCCTTCGCGCGCAGCGCCTGCACCACGCCCACGCTCTCCCCTCCGCGGGTGAGCCGCGCCGCCGTCCCGCTGCCCAGGCGGCCCTGGGACAGCGTCTCCAGCGCGCGCCCCTGCGACTCCGAGGACAGCACGCCCCCGTCCTCCCGCAGCGACGCGGCCAGCAGCACGCCGGTGGCCCGCACGGCATCCGCGTCACTCCCCTCCTCCAGCCCCACATGGGCGGAGAGCCGGGGGGCCTGCCCCGGTTCGGAGACGACGTGCAGCGCCACCGCGCGGGCCTGGAGCAGCTCCGCCACGCGCGCGAGGAACGTCTCCGGCGGCGGGGGCACGGGCTGCGCCACGAAGCGCGCCATCTCCGCCACGGACTCCACCTCCCAGCGGCTGCGCGCGCCGTCCGCCTGGAGGTGGGCATCCGCGAGCGCCGCGCCCACCACCTTCGCGAACAGCGTCAGCACCGAGCCGTGCCGGGGCGCCACCCACGGGCCCGCCACCCAGAGCACCTCCGACTGCGGCCCGCCCACCGGCAGGTACGCGTGCGTGGGCTGCGCCTGGTCCGCGCCGCCGAACACCGGCCGCCCGTCCGACAGCGCCTCCAGCGCCAGGTGCGTGTCCGCCGGCAGGGACACGCCGTCACGCACCAGCCACCGTGTGCCGTCCCAGCGCAACAACCGCGCCCGGAAGCCCGCGGCCTCCAGGCCCGCCAGCGCCACGCGCCGCACGCCCTCCTCCGAGCGCGCGGACACCAGCCCCGCGGTCGTGTCCACCAACCGCTCCGCCACCGCCAGCTCCCGGGGGCGCTCCGCGACCACCATGCAGCTGAGCAGCAGCGCGAAGCGCCCATCCTCCATCCGCAGGGGGTTGGCCTGCGCGAAGAGCTCTCCCGACACGCCGTGGACGCTGAGCACCTTGTAGAGGTGCGGACGTCCGTCCAGCGGCGCGCCGGTGGCCAGCCGCTGGAAGCGGTCCCCCATCCGGCTGCGGTCCTCCGGCTGGATGAAGTCCAGGAAGGAGCGGCCCTCCACCTGCTCCACGGGCAGCCCCAAAAGCCGCGCGTAGGCGGCATTGGCCACCCAGACGCGCCCCTCCCCCTCCAGCACCAGCATGGGCTGGGCGAAGGGCTCCACCAGGGCGCGCAACTCCTGCTCGTTGTAGGCCTTGGCACTCATCCGCGACGCAGCACCCGTTTGTCCCCCACCCGCAGCGTCACCTTCTCCCTGTCGAAGTACTCCGACAGGGGGATGGTGAACTTGCGGCTCTGGCCCACCAGCTCCTTGAAGCCCTGCGTGGAAATCTCCTTCTGCTCCTTCAGGTACGTCACCAGCCGTCCTCGAAGGTCCTCCAGCGCGCCCGCGTCGAAGCACAGCTCCTCGCTCACCCGCACGCCGGTGCCCGACGACACCAGCACCTTCAACAGCTCCTGCAGCTTCGCGGGCGGAAGCCCCAGCTTCCGCGACAGCTCCGTGACGGTGGGCGGCGCGAGACCCGCCGCGGACAGCTCCGCGGACAGGCGCGTGCGCGCGGCCTCGTCGCCCAGCGTGAGCGTACGGCCCCGGCCCTTGAGGCGCACCAGGTCCTTCTCCGCCTCCACGCCGCTGGAGTCCACCAGCGCCTGCACCACGCGCTGGAACAGGCGCACGTCCAGTTGGGCGGAGAGCCGCTGACGGAGCTCCTCGCGGGATAGGCCCTCGCGCATGGGCTCGCGTTCGTGGAACGCGGCGAGCAGCGCGAGCGAGCGCTGGCGCAGGCCCTCGAACACGTCCTGCGCCACGTAGAGCCGCCGGTCCCGGTCCACCAGCAGCACCTGCCCCTTCGCGCCCAGGAGCTCCAGCGTGCGCGTGAGCACCTTGGGCGAAAGCCCCGAGCGGCCGAACAGCTCCGTCTGCGTGAGCCCCGCGTAGCCCGCCTGCCTGAGGAGCCACCCCACCTGACCGGCCGCGTCCGCCTCCAGGAGCGGTCGCACCACCGAGGACGCACCCTTGCGCCGGCGCGGCGGCGTGATGGAGAGCACGCGCCCCCCGGCCACCGTGGCGCCCCGTCCCGGCAGCGCGCGCGAGCCGCGCAGGATGAAGCGCTGGCCCACGAGCGCGCCCACCGGCGACTCCAGCCGCAGCTGCGCGAGCCCCGTCTCTCCTGGCGCGAGCGACTCCAGGTCCAGCAGCGCCACCGTGGCCTCCACCTGCGCGGTGCCCAGGTGCAGCAGCAGCTTGCGGCGCTTGGGCAGCGGCACTTCCGCGGCGGGCAGCAGCGTCAGCTCCACGTCCAGCATGGACGTCTCCGGCAGCTCGCCCGCGCGAGTGAGCACCATGCCCCGGTGCACGTCCTCCGTCTGCACGTCCGCCACGTTCACCGCCGCGCGCTGCCCCGCCTCCACGCGCGCCACCGCCTGGCCGTGCACCTGCACGCCGCGGACGCGGAAGGGGCCCGGACGCGCGCCAGCCACCGAGGGGAGCAGCGACACCGCGTCGTCCACCGCCAGCGCTCCAGACAACAGCGTGCCCGTCACCACCGTGCCGAAGCCCTTGATGCTGAAGGCCCGGTCCACCGGGAGGAACACGGGGCCTTCAGCGGGACGCCGTGGCAGTGCAGCGCCCGCGCTCGCGAGCGCCGCCTTCAGCTCCGGCAGGCCCGCCCCCGTGCGCGAGGACACCGGCACCACGGGCGCGGTCTCCAGGAAGGTGCCGGCGGTGAGCGCGGCGAGGTCCGCCTCCACCAGCGCGCGCCAGTCGTCGCCCAGGCCCTCCAGCAGGTCCGCCTTGGTGAGCGCGACGACGCCCGCCTTCACGCCGAGCAGGCGGCAGATGTCCAGGTGCTCGCGCGTCTGGGGCATGACGCCTTCGTCCGCCGCGACCACCAGCACGGCCAGGTCCACGCCGCCCGCGCCCGCGGCCATGGCCTTCACGAAGCGCTCGTGGCCGGGCACGTCCACCACGCCCGCCACCTGCCCGTCCGGCAGCGGCAGGTGGGCGAAGCCCAGCTCCAGGGTGATGCCCCGCCGCTTCTCCTCCGGGAGCCGGTCGGTGTCGGTGCCCGTCAGCGCCTTCACGAGGGACGTCTTGCCGTGGTCGATGTGCCCCGCCGTCCCGATGATCATCGCCGCGTCAACGCCCTTCGGCTGGACTTCAGGCCCCGGCCTTGTCCGGGTCGTCGTCGAAGTGCGCGTCGCCCATCACCGGCTGGTAGTCCCACGGGAAGACGAAGAGCGAGTCCGTGGACAGCCCGGCGAAGTCCGGCGTGAAGCCCTCCGGCCGCGCGATGAGGCACGCGGTGCGGAGCTCCTTCGCGCCCACCTTCTTCGCGAGCGCCGTGGCCAACTCCAGCGTGTCTCCGCTGGATGCGATGTCGTCCACGATGAGCACGCGGCAGCCCTTGATGGCCGGGGGCATCTCCCCGCTCACCTGTGGCTGGCCGCGCTCCTGGGTGCGCTCGGCCTTGTCGCGGCTGCGGCGGCTGATGCGCACGGGGTAGAACGGGCAGCCGAGCGCGCCCGCGAGCGCCCCACCCACGTACACGCCGCCGTGGGCCACGCCCACCACCGCCTGCGGCTCCCACGCCTGACGGATGGTGCGCGCCAGTTGCTGCACCTTGCGGTCGAACTCCGCCCACGACAGCTCCACCACGCCCGTGGACTTGTGCCGGGACTGGTCGCGGCCGGTGGGTTGGCGCGGGGCCTCCACTTGAGGCGCCAGCACCATGTCATTGGGAATGGAGACGAGCTTCTCCGCCCCGTCCTTCTGGGCGGCGGAGGGCACGGCAGACTTCTGGGAAGGGTTGCGCTGGTCCTGGGACTTCGGCGGCGCTGCCCGCTTGATGGCCACGGCGAAAGCTCCGGGTGAGGTGCGGCCCTGTCATATCCCGAGCACCGCGACCTCGCCACAACCGCCGCGCCTGCTTCCACGGACGGTGTGAGGCGCTGAATCATCCCCGCCGCGGAGGCGGATGTCTGTCTTCAAGACAGCGGGGCCACGGGTCCGGTGCCGGGGTGCCCCCCCCACGTCAGGCGCTGCCCTCGGTGAGCATCTGCTGGATCTCCGCGCCGGGGATGACATAGCGCGTCGTGCAGAACTGGCAGGTGGCCTCCGCCTGGCCCTCCTTCTCCAGCAGGTCCTTCAGCTCCTCGCGGCCCATGGCGAGCAGCGCGAGCTTCACGCGGTCGCGGCTGCACGAACAGGTGAAGCGCAGCGGATAGCGGGACATGATCTCCAGGTCCGCCTCCGGCACGAGCGAGCGCAGGAGTGTCAGCGCCCCATCCTGCGCGTGCGCCTGCACGGCCGTCTGGAACTGCGCCTTGAGCCGGGTACCCAGCGCCTTGAAGGCGTCCCTGTCACCGTCGGGCAGGGGCTGCACGAGCAGGCCCACCACGGTGGCGAGCGGATCCTCCTGGCCGTCCACCAGGCCGGGCAGCTGCGCCAGCATCAGGTGCGAGGGCACCTGATCCGACTGGTGGAAGTAGCGCTCCAGGTCCGCCACCAGGTCGAAGTGCTCCAGCTCCACGGACGAGCGGTAGTACTCGCCGCCGCCCTGGTCGCGCAGCACGGACAGGAAGCCCTGGTTCCCCAGCACCGGGCGCCAGTGATAGCGCCCCTCCGAGCCGGTGTACTCCACCAGGGTGTTCTTCACGTAGCCGCGCACGACGCCGTTCGCGTCGCCGTCCACGAAGAGGCCTCGCAGGGGGCCGTCGCACTCCAGTTGCACGTTGATCCGGGAGTCCGTGCCCTTGCGGAGCGACCCCATGAGGGCGGCGGCCGTGAGGCCCTGGGACAGGAGCGCGGCGGAGGCCGGCATGCTCTGGTGCGTGGCGCGGGCCTGGCGGGACAGGTCTCCGGTGGTGGCCAGCACCAGGCGCAGGTCCGACGCCTTCAACAATCCACTGACAAGCTCATCAGGCATAGGGCTGGTTAGCGTGCCCCACCCGTTCGCGCCCGCCAACGGAAGAGGGGCTGGAACGGGACGCCCGCCTGGCGGCCAGCAGTCAGGGCGGGGGGCTGGCATCGCCAGGGCTTATGAGTCGGTGTTCCCCGGCTGGCACGGGCGGGTGCGGAAGAAATCCAGCCCACGTGACGGAACGGCTATAAACCGCTGGAAGGCCGTATCACCCAGGCCCTGACTTGGGCTCGCGGGGGTCCTCACCCCACCCGTCCGCGCGCCCCGCTGGAGACTCGATGAGCACCCAAGCCACCGCCGAAGCCATCACCGACCGGAACCCCCTCTTGAAGTCGCGGCTGGGGTCGTTCCTCGCAGTGGTGCCCCTGAGCATCTGGGTCATCAACCATCTGTGGGACAACCTGTCCGCCTTCTACGGCGCGACGGCCTGGGAAAAGTCGGTGACGGAGTACGCGAACCCGTTCGCCCAGGCGTTCACGTTCATCATCGTCATGCTGCCGCTACTCATCCACACGGCGTGGGGGCTGGTGCGCATCTTCACCATGAAGCCCAACAACCTCGCCTACAACAACTACGGCAACCTCAAGTACATCGTGCAGCGCGTGGCCGGCCTGGGCGTGCTCGCGTTCCTGGGCGCCCACATCTGGCTGGCCTTCCTGCAGCCGCGCCTGATGGAGGGCCACGCGGAGCCCTTCATGGATATCGCGCGGGAGATGCACTACCACGGCCCCACGCTGATGGTTTACCTGCTGGGCACGCTGGGCACCGCGTACCACCTGGCCAACGGCCTGCAGACCTTCGGCATGGGCTGGGGCATCCTCGCGAGCGACCGCTCCATGCGCCGCTTCGAGCCCATCTCCATCCTCATCTTCCTCATCCTGCTGGCCATGTCCTGGGGCGCCATCTACGCGCTCTACACGGCGGGCGCGGCGTACGGCCCGGCGGGCCTGGACGTCGGCTGAAGCAGGCCTGAAGAAGCGCCGGGGCCTTGAAGCCCCGGTGCTCCAGAGCCCGGAAACACGACCGGCCGCCCCTGACATCCAGGAGCGGCCGGTTCGCTTTTCAGGGGAAGGGCCCCGGGGCGTTAGAACGGGATGTCGTCGTCCGCGCCGCCGGGGTTGCCGCCCATGCCGCCACCGTCATCCATGGGAGGCGGCGGCTGGCCGAAGTCGTCACGGCCCTGTGAGTAGCCGCCGTTGCCCTGCTGCTGCCGGCGCCCACCGCCACTGCCGCCGCTGTAGCCCTCACCGGCGTCACGGCCGCCGAGGAAGGTGACAGAGGTGGCGACGACCTCGGTGGTGTAGTTCTTCTTGTTCTCCTTATCCATCCACTCGCGCGTCTGCAGACGGCCTTCGACGAAGCACTGCCGTCCCTTCTTGAGGTACTCGCCGCACAGCTCCGCGAGCTTTCCCCAGACGACGATGCGGTGCCACTCGGTGCGCTCCTGCTTCTGGCCGTTCTTGTCGTTCCAGCTCTCGCTCGTCGCGATGCGGAAGTTCGCCACGGCCTGACCGCCCGGGGTGAAGCGCACTTCGGGGTCCGCCCCGAGGTTGCCGATGAGAATGACCTTGTTCACGCCTCCAGCCATGTTTCCTCCCGATACCTGACCCCTCTAGGGCCAGGAACAAACCTGCGAGGCCACACGCCCCGACAGGTCCTTCAGCCCATAGCATCCACCACTGACATTCCCCGGGCCACTAAACGGCCAGGGGTGCCGGGGACGCACGTCCGCCTGCTCCCCGGACAGGAAGCCTCAAGGATTCCGGGGTGTTGGCGCGGGCTGGGATGGACCGGGAGGAAAGGCCGCCCGGACGCCTGCGGTCCGGGCGGAGAGGCGCGGCGGAAGAAGCCCTACCCGCCCGGGCGGAGGACGCCGGAGGCAGGGACCACGTTGGGCGTGGCGGACGCGGGGGCGACCACCTGGATGGGCTGGGCGCGCTGGGAGGTCCGGGCCTCGGCCGTCTTGGTGCTGAGGGTGGAGTCCAGCCCCTTGGCGAAGGCGACGAGCTGGGGGTCCGTCCCGCCGGAGCCCAGCTTGCGCAGGGACTTCCAGAAGGGGTGGGTGGTGTCCCCGGTCTTCACCAGTCCCTGGGCCAGGAGCGGCACGGTCGCGTCGCGTTCCACGGTGCTGGCGGTGCGCAGGGCAACGATCAGCTCCTCGGGGGCCGTGCGGGCCACCTCGCCCAGGCCGTCCGCGAGCTCGTCCTGCGCCTCGATGTCACGAGCGGCGCCGGCCGCGCGGCACAGCTCCAGCACGCGGGCCAGGGCCTCCGTGTTTCCGCCGGAGGCCAGCTCCACCATGCTGCTCACGCCGGGCACGCCCACGGACAGGGCGTGGGCCACCTGGCGCAGGCGGCCGTAGACGTCGTCCGTGGCGGAGTAGCTGTCCAGGAGCGTGCGGGTGCCCAGGTAGTCGTGCGGGTTGGACTGGTAGAGGCTCTCCGCCAGCACGGCGCGCACGGCGGGGTCGCGCTCGCTGCGCCACGCGGTGCGCAGGAAGCCGATGTTGCGTTGATCGCGCTGCTTGCCCAGCTCCAGGTAGGTCTTCACGCGGTTGGCGATGTCCGGCAGGCCGCCCTGGGGCTTCTGGCCTTCATTGAGGGAGGCCAGCGCGTTGTCCGGGCCCAGCGTGGAGCCGGTGGCGGCCACGGCGGCGCCCAGCGCGTCCATGCCCGCGACGACGGGGCCGGCGCGGCCCGCGTAGTCATTGACCATGATGGAGAAGGAGAACTTCTCTCCGCCCGCGGACTGCACGTAGCCGCTGAGCGCGGAGACGCCCTCCAGGGTGCCCGTCTTGGCGCGCAGCCGGCCCACGGCGTCCGTGCCGTCGAAGCGGTACTTGAGCGTGCCGTCCTTGCCGGCGATGCCCAGCGAGGACAGGTACTCCGGGGCCAGCGGGAAGCGCTCGAACATGTGGCGCAGGAGCCGGTCCACCTGGGCGGTGGAGAAGCGGTTGGCGTCGTTGAGACCGCTGCCGTTCTTCATCACGTAGGTGCCGCGCGGGATGCCCACGTCGCGGGCCAGGAACTCCTCCACCACGTCGATGCCCTTGGCGAACGAGCCCGGTGAGCCGCGCAGCTCCGCGCCCATCGTCTTGAGGAGCGTCTCCGCGACGAAGTTGCTGGACAGCTTGTTGAGGCGCTTGAGGACGATGTCGAACGTGTCCGACTGGGCGACGTGCACGACCTTCGCGCGGGACGGCGTCAGGCCCAGCTTCACCTTGCCCTTCACCTTCACGCCGCGCGACACGAGCAACTGCTTGAGCGACCCGCCGAAGTACAGGGGCGGGTTGTCGATCTTCTTCCAGACGCTGACAGCGCCGCGCTCGTCGGGGACCTGGCCCTTGACGACGATCTTCTGCTTGTCGCCGTACGCGTCGGACTTCACGGACACGCGCCGCGCGCGGCCGGGGCCGCTGGTGACGGTGTTCTCCACGACGAAGAAGTCGCTGGGCGGCTCCATGTCCACCACGGCCTTGCCGCCGGGAGCGGCGCGCACGTAGACGGCGACCGCGTTCCAGTTGAGGCTCACCGCGCCGGTGGGCGCCATGTACGCGCGGTCGGAGTCCTCCTGGTCGTAGCCCGGCGGGGTGCGCTCGGCGTCGAACCAGGAGTCGTCCACGACGATGTCCTGCACCTCCTTGAGGCCCGCGTGGAGCAGCTCGGAGGTCATGCCGTAGAGGCGCTCGGTGGTGACGGTGGGGTCGCCCTTGCCGCGCACGTAGAGCGTCTTGACCTTGCCGTCGGCGGGCATCTCCTGCTCGACGAGGAACTCCGTCTCGTAGCGGAACTCCGGCCCCAGGGCCACGAGCGCCGCGGAGGACGTGATGAGCTTCACGTTGGAGGCGGGGTTGAGCAGTTCGTCCGCGTTGTGGCTGAACACCACGGTGCCGTCGTCCAGGCTCTGCATGTGGACGCCGACGCGGCTGCTCTTGAGCGCGGTGCGCTGCATCACCTGCACGAGCGCGTTCTTCAGCGCCTCGCGTTCAGCCTTTTTCTCGGCGGACGGCGACGCGGCCAGGGTGGCGGAAGGGAGCCACAAGGCAATGGCGGTCGCGGCCAAGAAGGGTCTGGTTCGAAAAACCTGCACGCACGCTCCAGGGAAGTCGCGATCCATTATGAAGAAGGGACGAAAGGGGCGGCAAGGGTGGGGGGTGGATCCACGGCCGCCGTTACCCTGCACGCCTGCCTGCTTCCTGGAAACAAGAAGAAGGCTGTCGCAGCATGGACGTCCCGCCTGACATCCACCTCGTGACAGACGCCATGCCTCCCCTGCCCTCCCGCGCCGCCCGGGTGTTCTTCATCGCGCTGGCGCTGGCGCTTGACTCCGGCTGCCGCGACCCGGCGCCCCCCGCGGGCATCACGGTGTTGTTGGAGGCCCCACCGGACAGCCTGGACGATCGCTTCGCCCTCACGGCCCATGGACAGCGGCTGGCGCAGCTCGTCAGCCCGGGGCTCCTCACCTTCGATGACGCGAGCCGGCCCGTGCCCCAGCTGGCGGAGTCCTTCCGGGAGGTCTCGCCCACGGTGGTGGAGTTCGTGCTCCGTCCAGGACTGACCTTCCACGACGGCAGCGCCCTCACCTCAGAGGACGTGAAGGCCACGTTCGATGCCCTGAGGGATCCGAAGCTGGGCAGCCCCAAGCGCGAGCGGTACGAGCCGGTGGAGCGGGTGGAGGTGGTGGACGCCCGCACGGTGCGCTTCCACCTGAAGCGGCCCTATGCGCCGCTGCTCGCGGAGCTGTCCGCGGCCATCCTGCCCTCGGAGCGCGTGGGGCCCGGAGGCATCGAGGCGCAGGGAACGCACCCGGTGGGCGCGGGCCCGTTCCGGTTCGAGTCGTGGCCGGACGAGGAGCACCTGACGCTGGTCCCCTTCGAGGGCTGGCATGGAGGGAAGCCCGCCGTGTCGAGGCTGACGTTCCGGGTGGTGCGGGACGAGACGACGCGGGTGCTGGAACTGCTCAAGGGCCGTGCGGACCTGGTGGTGAACAACGTGTCCCCGGCGGTGCTGCCCACGCTGCGCAAGTCGCCCCACCTGCGCGTGGTGACGAAGCCGGGCACGGGCTTCACGTACCTGGGCCTCAACCTGCGCGAGGGACCGCTCGCGGACGTGCGCGTGCGCCAGGCGCTGTGCCACCTCATCGACGTGCGCCCGTTGGTGGAGCACAAGCTGCACGGGCTGGCGGAGCCCGCGTCCAGCATGCTGCCTCGCGAGCACTGGGCCTTCACGGAGACACCGGGATGCGGCTACGCGCCGGAGAAGGCGGCCCGGCTGCTGGACGCGGCGGGGTATCCGGATCCGGACGGGCCCGGGGACCAGCCGCGCTTGTCCTTCACCTTCAAGACGAGCACGGACCGCTTCCGGCGCGCGGTGGCGCTGGTGCTCAAGGAGCAGCTGGCGAAGGGCGGTATCGCGGTGGAGGTGCGGGCGCTGGAGTTCGGGACGTTCTTCGAGGACGTGCGCCGGGGGCGCTTCGAGCTGTTCACGTTGAAGTGGGCCGCCGTGATGGAGCCGGACCTGCTCCGGGGCGCGTTCCATTCCGCGAACATCCCTGGCCCCGAGAACCACTGGGGCGGGTTCAACCGTGGAGCACTGAAGGACCCGAAGCTGGACCGCGTGCTGGACGCGGCGACGCAGGCGTCTCGCGAGGAGCGGAAGACATTGTACGCGGAGGCGCAGCGGGAGCTGGACACGGACATGCCCGTCATCCCGCTGTGGCATGAGACCAGCGTCGCGGTGGTGTCCTCGCGGCTCGCGGACTTCGAGCCCAGCGCGCATGGCTTGTTGCTGCCGCTGGCGAAGGCGCGGGAAGTGACGCCCGAGCGTGGGGGCACGCCGTGACCCGGAGGCTCGTGTCCGCGGTCATCGCGATGGTCGGGGCGCTGCTGCTGGTGTCGCTGTTCCTGCACCTCGTGCCTGGGGACCCGGTGGACGTGATGCTGGGGGAGCAGGCGACGCAGGTGGACCGCGCGGCGCTGCGGCAGGCCGTGGGGTTGGACCTGCCTTGGTACGCGCAGCTCTGGACGTTCGCTCGCGACCTGACCACTGGAGAGCTGCGCACGTCGCTGCCTCCGTTCCAGCGCAAGGTGCTACCAGCCTTGGGCGCGGCGCTGCCGTACACGCTGCTGCTCACGGTGTCGGCCATGGCCGTGTCCCTGATGCTGGCGCTGCCCCTGGGCGTGATGGCGGCGGCGCGGCGAGGGACGCCCGTGGACGCGGCGGCGATGGGCGTGTCCGTGGCGGGTGTCGCCCTGCCCCGCTTCTGGTTGGGCCCGGTGCTCATCATCCTCTTCGCGCTGAAGCTGGACTGGCTGCCCGTGTCGGGGGCGGAGTCGTGGCGTCACCTGGTGCTGCCCGCGTTCACGCTGGGCACCGCGCTGGCCGCGTTCCTCGCCCGGATGACGCGCGCGACGATGCTCGAAGCGCTGCGTGAGGACTACGTCACGGTGGCCCGGGCCAAGGGCCTGTCGCCCCGCGTGGTGCTGTGGAAGCACGCGTTCCGCAACGCGCTGCTGCCGCTGGTGACCGTGCTGGGCCTGGAGTTCGGCGCGCTTCTGGGCGGCGCCATCGTGACGGAGAAGGTGTTCGCGTGGCCGGGCATGGGCACGCTGCTGCTCACCGCCATCGAGAAGCGCGACTACAACACCGTGCGCGCCACGGTGCTCCTCTTCACCTTCTGCTACGTCGTGGTCAACACGCTCACCGATCTCGCGTATGCGTGGGTCGACCCGCGCGTGCGGAGGCGCTCATGAGTGCGGCCCATCGATTCCGGCTGCACTCGTGGGGCGCCCGGTTCGGGCTCGCCGTCGCGTGCGTCTGGGTGTTCACCGCATTGTTCGCGCCGTGGCTCAGCCCCCACGCGCCGGACGCCATCGACCTCACGCGCGAGCTGTCGCCCCCGACATCCCAACATCTGCTGGGCACGGGGGAGAACGGCATCGACGTGCTCACGCACGTGCTGTACGGCGCGCGTGTGTCGCTGGAGGTGTCCTTCTTCGCCGTGGTGCTGTCGGCCGCGGTGGGCATCACCCTGGGCGGCATCGCGGGCTACGCGGGCGGGCTCGTGGACGAAGCGCTGATGCGGCTGGTGGACGTGCTGCTCGCGTTCCCCGGCATCCTGCTGGCGCTGTTCATCACCGCGGTACTGGGCCCCAGCCTCGCCAACGTGGTGTTCGCTTTGTCCTTCACAGGATGGACGGGCTACGCGCGGCTGACGCGTGGACAGGTGCTCACCCTTCGCGAGCGCGACTACGTGCAGGCCGCTCGGGCGCTGGGCAGTGGACCGGGCCGCATCCTCGTGCGGCACATCCTGCCCAACGCGGCGGGGCCACTGCTCGTGCTGGCGACGTTCGCGCTGCCGGGTGCCATCGTCGCGGAGGCGTCCTTGAGCTTCCTGGGACTGGGCGTCCCGCCGGGCACGCCGTCATGGGGCGCGCTGGTGGACCAGGGGACACAGTACCTGCTGGTGGCGCCGCACGTGGCCCTCTTCCCCGGCATCGCGCTGGCGCTCACCGTGCTGGGCTTCAACCTGCTGGGCGATGCGCTGCGCGACGCGATGGATCCACGTCACGAAGGACGGTGACTTGAAGGCCCCGGGCGTCCCTGGCAGGAAGCAGGGACGGAGGTGACGAGCACATGAAAGCCGTGGTGCAGCGGGTTCTAGAAGCGTCGGTGACGGTGGACGGACAGCGCGTGAGCGAGATGGGCCCGGGCCTGCTCGTGCTGCTGGGCGTGGGCAAGGGCGACACCGACGCGGACATGACGTGGATGGTGGAGAAGCTGGCCACGCTGCGCATCTTCGAGGACGCCGACGGCAAGATGAACCTGTCGCTGGAAGACACGACCAAGCACCTCATCGTGGTCAGCCAGTTCACGCTCTACGGTGACGCGCGCAAGGGCCGCCGGCCCAGCTTCATCGACGCGATGGAACCCGTCGCGGCCAAGGCCCTCTATGAGCGCACCTGCGAAGCGCTGCGCCAGCGAGGCCTCACCGTGGGCACCGGCATCTTCGCCGCGGACATGAAGGTCGCGCTCGTGAACGACGGGCCGGTCACCATCCTGCTGGAGAGCCCGCCGAAGGCCGCGGCTCCGGCCTGAGCCTCTTTGAAAGGTGATGCCTCATGGAATCCTTCGAGTGGCTTGCAAACGTGCTCGCGCGAATCGACGCCTACCCGGTTCGGGGTCATGCGCTCTATATCCGAGACAATCATCCGCTCGGATTGCGGACACCCACGCTGGTTCTGCAACGGGACGTCTACTCGGACGAACTGCCAGAGCTGGCATGCAAGCACGGCTTGCACAAGGCGCTCTCGGTTGCTGACACACGGTCGATTGTCGCGAATGCGAGGCTCCAGAAAGAGGATGCCTCCCCAGCGGAGCTTGTTGAGGCATTCAACTTCTATTGGAAGCACGATGCGTTCATCGACTTGAGTCCCGGTGCCGAAAGGCCTCCAAGCCGGAGAACGGATTGACGAGCCTCTGGCGACCTATTCAGCGCACGTCCAGCGTGCGGCGGAAGAACGCCACGCCCTCCGCGTTCGTGCGCGCGTGCGAGGCCGGGCGCGTCCCCGCCACCGGGTCGCGGCACAGCATCGCGATGACGTCGAAGCCCTTCGGGTAGCACTCGGGCAGGAAGCTGAAGTGGCCCGCATCGTCCAGGACCACCGTCGTCGTGGTCGCCGGCGGCAGCAGCCCTGCCAGGTGCATGCCGTGCCCTTCGTGCGGCATCAGCTCGTCGCCCTTCGCGAGCACCAGCTCCACCGGCTTCTGGACGTCGGCGGTGTCACGCGCCTCGAAGGAGGCCGCCATGCCCGGCGCCATCGCGAACGCGGCCTTCACTCGCGGATCCAGATACGACGCTCGCGAGTGCTTCATGTCGATGCGGCTGTAGTCCACGTCGCGCAGGCCCTCGCAGCCAATCTCCTCCTTTGTGCCCGGCGTCTTGCAGCGCTTTTCAATCCACTCGAGGTTCAGGTTCAGCCCCACCAGCGCGAGCGCCGTGTAGCCGCCCATCGAGTGCCCCGCCGCGCCGATGCGCTCCGGATCCACGCGCGAGCCCCACTTCGGATCCTTCAGCAGGTGGTCCAGGACGACCGTGAAGTCCTGCGGACGCTCGTAGGCGCGCGCGAAGCCCTCCGGGCTCGTGTCGCCGAAGGTGTTGCCCGGGTGGTTCACCGCCACCACGACGAAGCCATGCGCCGCCAGGTTCGAACCGAACCAGGACAGGTCCATCACCGAGCCGCCGCTCCCGTGCGACAGCAGCACCACCGGCCAGCGCTCCCGCGCGTCCGATAGCGGTGCGTCCTTCGCGCCATGGAAGGGCTTGAACAGGTCCGACGGCGCGCGGTTGTCCATCGGAGTGCCGGGCGCCACCGGGTACCAGACCAGCGGCTTCAGCGTGCGACGGCGGACCGCGTCCTCGTACGTCAGCGACTGCGTGACGCCCACCGCGTAGGCCGCGTCCGCTCCGTAGAGCGACGTGTGGTCCGTGCGCGGAGCCTCCGCCGCCTTCCTCGAGCAAGAACAGCCGCCCGTCAGCACCGCGGCGGCGACGAGGAACATGGAACCCACGGGGAACAGGAAGCGGCGCATGGCCCGGAGCATGACCGGGAACGACAGGGCAAGGAAACGAGGGAAGCGCCGCCCGCCTCAGCCGGGCAGCACCAGGGACCTGGCCCTCAGGTCACAGCCGCACGGTGGTCCCGCGCGTCACCAGCGCGGCCAGCCCCTGCTTCGTCTGCGCGGCGCTGCGCAGGTGCAGCGTGAGCGCGCCCAATTCGCGGATCCACGTGGCCGCGTTCGGGCCCAGGCCGGAGAACAGCACGGACAGGGGCGGCGGCTGGGGCAGCTTCCCCGTCCAGTAGCCCAGCACCTCGTCGCGCTCCGGCAGCACCGGCAGCTTCAGGCGCTCCTGCTCCCGCGTCAGCAGCCGCTCCAGCTTGCGCGGCAGGTTCACCTGCCAGTGCAACACCGTCTTCGCCGGCCGCCAGGCCCAGTCCGCGAAGGCGAACCGCTCACGGACCGCGTACTCCCCACGGCCCTGCGTGACGAAGACGCGGTCCGGCGGGAACTCCGGGAAGGGGTCCCACTGCCCGGCCAGGAGCGACGCCAGCCCCTGCTCGCCCGGGGGGCGCCGGCGGAAGTTGTCCCGCACCACGCGCGCCGCCTTCGTGTCCCAATAGGGATAGGCCGGGTCCTCCACCATCAGCGCCAGGTTCAGCGCCTCGTCCCACTCGTCCGCGTAGCCGCCGGGGGACCCGCCCACCTCCCAGCCGCCGGGCGCCTCGCGCCAGGGCTGGAACACCAGCCGGTCCACCAGGTCCATCCACCCGTCCGAGTCCACCGACCCCACACCTCCCGGCAATGCCGACGAGGCCAGCCGCTGGCAGAGCGTGAACGCCTGCGCGTCCCCCAAGTGGTTGGACAGGGCCTCCAGCGCGCCGGAGGCATCCCCCATGGCGCGCGTGAAGAAGGGCAGCACCTGCTCGTGGAAGAAGCGGTCGTTGATGGGACGCAGGACGACGTCCATGCGGGGCGTCTCCTGTCAGGCCCTCAGGGCCGAGCGTCTTCCTGGACGATGAGGGCGTGGATGTCCGCGGCCGAGGGCGCCTCGAGGATGGCCGCCCGGAAGCGCGGGTTCTTGAACAGCCGCGAGATGCGCGCCAGCGCCTTCAGGTGCACCCCCGCGCTGTTCTCCGGCGCCACCAGCGCGAAGAACAGGTGCGTGGGCTTGCCGTCGATGGACTCGAAGTCCACCCCCGCGCGCGACACGCAGAAGGCCGCCTGGAGGCTGTCCATGCCCGCCAGCTTGCCGTGGGGAATGGCCACGCCTTCACCAATGCCCGTGCTGCCCAGCTTCTCGCGTTCCTGGAGCACCGCCACCAGCCGGTCCTCGCGCAGCGTCGGGTGCGCCCTGACCAACGTGGCACTCAGCTCGCGCAGCACCTCCGCTTTCGTCCGGGCTTGCATGTCCGCGACGACCGCCTGGGGGCTGAGGAAATCGGCGATTCTCAATGGCGCTCCCGCACTGGCGCTCCGGGCCGGCAATGATTCCTCGGCCGGCAATTACTCCTCACACTGGATTCGCGCAAGGGTCGCCTGGGCGGTGGCAGGCGCTTCGCTCACTGCGCGTCAGCCCGGGCCGTTCCCCCACCGGGCACCGGGCCCCGGGCCCGGGGATGGCCCCGGACCCGGTTCCCCGGCACGGACGACTGCCTGTCAGGTGCCGGTGGCGGCCACCGGCGCGTCGGGCAGGTGCGGCTCGATGAGGCCGAACCCGCCCTCCTTGCGGCGGTAGACGATGGACAGCGCCTGGGACTGCTGGTTCTGGAACACGTAGAAGTCGTTGTTCATCAGGTTCATCTGCATCACGGCGTCGTCCACGGACAACGACTGGATGGCCAGATGCGTGGTGCGCACCAGGCGGGCGACACCCGACTCGGCCACCGGCGCCTGCTCGGCGGGCGCGGCCTGGGCGGCGGGCGTGGAAGCCTCCGCGGTCGCCTCCGGCTCGTGGACCTCGAAGACGTCGTGGCGGACCCGCACCAGGTCCTGGCGGTGGTGGACCTTCTCCTTGCCGTGGTGCGACTTGAGCTTGTCGCGGTAGCGGCGCAGCTGCCGTTCGATCTTGTCCATCGCCAGGTCGATGGACGCGTACATGTCATCGCTCTTCTCACGCCCTCGGAGGACCCAGGCGCCGGAGTGGATGGTGATGTCCGCATGATGCAGGTGCCGCTCCAACGACAGCACCACGTGGGCTTCACCAGCCCGGTCCAGCAGTCGGTTCACCCGATCGACCTTTTCACGGGCGTACTCCTTCAGGGAATCCGACGCTCCGAACTGACGGAAGGTGATGTTGAGCTGCATGCGTGGCCGCCTCCTAGGGAGAGAGGTAAGCTCCGTGACAGATCAGAAACGGAGCCCACGCCGAAAGCAACCCGGCCCCCCAGGTTGGAACTTCCCGTTCACGGCTCGCGCTCGCGAAAGCGACCGCAATAGGACACGTCTGGTGTCCGCTGCATGGCACGGTGAGGGGATTCCGACCCGGGCCTCATTTTCCGGTCAGCAGTCCCCCACACCGCGTGCGTGGCGCCCAGGCCAGCAACATGCCTGCGGATCGTCCCGCGGCCCGGCGGATTCAGGGCACCACGGAGAGCACGAAGTCCTGCGCGTGGTAGACGGCGCCCGAGCACGACGCCACACCCGTGCACTCGCTCACGACGCCTTCCAGGGCCGCGCTCAGCGTCAGGGTGTGGTTCGCCTGCGGGGTGCCCGCGGGGATGGCGACGGTGACCTTGTTGCCGTCCTGCGTGACGGCGAGCACGCCGGGCGCGCGGCCCTCTTCACGCAGGAGCAGCGCCTCCACCGGCCCGGGCACCTCCGCGGACGGCTCCCAGAGGAAGTCATAGGACTGGCCCACGCGCAGCTTGTCCGGGGTGCCCTCGCCCTGGAACGTGAACTTGCGCTTGGCCTTGGCCTTCTTCGCCACCAGACGCACCGTGCTGGTGGCGTCCTGCAGCTGCACGACGATGTCCTCCAACGGCTCGCGGCCCCAGGCGGCCGGGTCGAAGTTGAAGTAGACGCGGCTGTTCTCGCACGCCTCCGAGCGCCCGCCCACGTCCGACGCGCCGCCCGGCACCAGCGTCATGGGCTGGCCGTTGAGGGTGGCCGTCACGTCGTCGGCGAAGCGCGAGCACGGGCCATCCGCCACCGAGTAGCTGACGGTGAAGCGGTGCGCGCCCTGCGCGTCCGGCGTCTCCGCGTCATCCACGTCCGCCAGCGCGAAGGTGAGCGAGCGGTCCGACAGCTCCGCCAGCGTCATCACCTTCGTCTCGCCGCCGCTACAGCCGGTGAGCGCCACGAGCGCCCCCAGGACGGTGAGGCGGGACACGGTTCGACGCGGGCTCGGAGCAGGGAAGGTCATGGCGGCCGGCACCCTATCACTCCCGCGCCAGCAGTCCTTCGAGCCGCGCCTTCACGCCAGGCCACTCGGTATCGATGAACCCGTAGTACGCGCTGTCCCGCACCACGCCGCCGCGCACCAGCATGTGGTTGCGCAGGATGCCCTCGAAGGAAGCACCCAGGCGCTCGATGGCCGCCCTGGAGCGCGCGTTGCGGCTGTCCGTCTTGAGCTGCACGCGCATCACGCCCAGCGACTCGAAGGCGTGCGTGAGGAGCAGGTACTTGCACCCGGTGTTCACCCGCGAGCGCCACGCCCGCCGCGCCAGCCACGTGGAGCCGATTTCGAGCGTGCGGTACTCGCGGGAGATGTCCAGGTAGCGCGTGGTGCCCACCACTGCGCCGCTTGCCTGCTCGCGGATGGCGAAGGGCCGCTCGGTGCCCGCGGCGGCCGCCTTCAGCGCGCTGGCGACGTAGTCCGCGACGTCCGCTTCCGTGCGCAGCACGCGCGAGAAGTGGGCGAAGATTTCCGGCTCGCACACCGCCGCGAGCGCGGGCACGTGCTCCAGCGTCAGCGGCTCCAGCCGCACCGCCCTCCCCTCCAGGGTGACAGGCGGGACGACGAGCGGCACGGGGTCACGGCAGGGAACGCCGACATCGGCGGGGAGCACGGGGTCCATGGACCGCTTCATGCCCCAAACCGGCCCTGCTGTGCAGGGCCGGCGACCGCAGGGTCGGTGATGGCGGACGGCTCAGAAGTACTTCTTGCGCTTGCTGCTGGGGAGGATGCCCAGCACCTCGCGGTACTTGGCCACCGTGCGGCGGGCGATTTCAGTGCCCTGCGAGCGCAGCAGCTCCACGATCTTCTGGTCCGAGTACGGGTTGCGCGAGTCTTCCTGCGACACCAGCTGCTTGATGTGGTGCTTCACGGCCTCGCTGGCCGTGTCCTCGCCGGACACGCGCGCGATGGACGAGTTGAAGAAGTACTTCAGCTCGAAGATGCCCTGCGGCGTGTGCACGTACTTGCTGGTGGTGACGCGGCTGACGGTGGACTCGTGCATGCCGATGTCCTCCGCCACGTCGCGCAGGATGAGCGGCTTGAGGTGCGCGATGCCCTTGTCCAGGAAGTCCCGCTGGAACTTCACGATGCTCTCGGTGACCTTGTAGATGGTCCGCTGCCGCTGGTGGATGGAGCGGATGAGCCACATCGCGCTGCGCAGCTTGTCCTGGATGAACTCCTTCGTCTGCCCGGGGCTCACCGCGCCCGTCTTGAGCGCGTTCCGGTACATGCCGGAGATGCGCAGCTTGGACAGGCCGTCGTCGTTGAGGACCACCGTGTAGTCGTCGTCCCCCAGCTTGTAGACGAAGACATCCGGGGTGATGTACTGCGCGTCATCCCCGCTGAAGTTGCGGCCCGGCCGCGGGTCCAGCTTCGGGAGCAGCTTCGCCGCCGCGACCACCTCGTCCAAGGTGACCTTGAGGTCCTTGGCGATGGCCGGCAGGTTCTTGCTCTCCAGGTACTTCATGTGCCTCTTGATGATGAGGCCCAGCAGCGCCGCGTTCGGGTTCTTCATCGCCTGCAGCTGGATGAGCAGGCACTCCTGCAGGTCGCGCGCGCCGCAGCCGCGGGGCTCCAGGTTCTGGATGCGGCGCAGGGTGCGCTCGGCCACGTGCATGGGCACGTCCGCCTCGTTGGCCAGGCGGATGAGCGGGTCGCCTTCAATTTCGGGCAGCTTGAGGTAGCCGTCGTCGTCCAGGTTCCCCAGGATGAGCACCGCCACGCGGCGCTCGGCCTCGTTGAGCCGCAGCGTGCCCAGCTGCTCCTGGAGGTGGTCGACCAGGTCCTCCTTCTTCACCATGTTGGCTTCGAACGACGGCAGGTCGTCCGTGGCCACGTTGCCCTTGTTGGAGGCGGTGGTGGGCTCGTTGAACTGGTAGCTGTTGAGGTAGGACTCCCAGTCAATCTCCGGGGGGCCCTCGCCGTCCGCCTTGAACTCCTGGGCGTTCTCCGGCGTCGCCGACGGCAGATCCACGTCGCGCGCGACTTCCGCGTTGTCCGCTTCGAGCGAGGCCTCGCCAGGCTCCTTCTCGCTCACCTCCCCGGGCATGCCCTCCTCGGGCTGCTCCAAGAGGGGGTTCTGCTCCATCTCCTCGCGGACCTGGTCCAGGAGCTCCATTCGCGAGAGCTGGAGGAGCTTGATGGCCTGCTGCAGCTGGGGCGTCATCACCAGCTGCTGGGCGAGCTTCAGGCTCTGTTTGAGTTCCATCGCCATGTGGGGGCGTCTCCGGAAGGCTTGCGTGCCACTTGATTGGAGGTTCCAATCAAGGACCGTGCCAACCTAACAAGGACCCCCGGCCACGTCCAGTGCCCCAGCACATGGTTTCTGATTTGCAGCGTCAAAAATCCGCTGGAAATCCGACAGGTTGTCGCAACCCCTGCTCGCCTGGCAGATGTTCAGACGTCGACGCAAAAGCGGGGCCAACTTCACTGCGAGCATCTGGAGACATACGGGGAGAGCGGCTTTTCACGGAGCCTGGAGACGGAACCGGTCTCCCAGGTAGACGGCCCTCGCGCGGGCCGAGCCGGCGATCTGCGCGGGGGTGCCCTCTTCCAGAATCTGCCCCTGTGCGATGATGTAGGCCCGGTCACAGATGCCCAGGGTGTCCTGGACGTTGTGGTCGGTGATGAGGATGCCCAGGCCCCTCTCCCGCAGCAGGTGGATCTGCCGCTGGAGGTCGCCCACGTTGATGGGGTCCACGCCGGCGAAGGGCTCGTCGAAGAGGATGAAGCGGGGGGCGGGGATGAGGCTGCGGGCGATTTCGGCGCGCCGCCGCTCGCCGCCGGAGAGCGTCTCGCCCCAGGACTCGGCGACGTGGGAGAGGCCGAACTCCTCCAGGAGGGTGTCCGCGCGCTGCTTGCGGTCCTGGGCGGTGAGCCCCTTCTGGAGCTCCAGCACGGCCAGGAAGTTCTCGCGCACCGTGAGCTTGCGGAAGACGGAGGCCTCCTGAGGCAGGTAGCCCACGCCGCGGCGCGCTCGGCGGTGCATGGGCAGGTGGGTGAGGTCCTCGTCGCCCACGCGCACCCGGCCCGCGTCCGGCGTCACCAGGCCCACCACCATGTTGAAGCTCGTCGTCTTGCCGGCGCCGTTGGGGCCCAGCAGGCCCACGACTTCACCCGGGGCGACGTTGAAGGACACGTCGCGCACCACCTGGCGCTTGCGGAAGGACTTCTGGAGCCCTTCGGCGAAGAGCTTCGCGTCGCTCATGGCTTCGTGCCCGGGGGCTTGGGCGCGGGGGCCTTCTTGCGGGTGCCGGGGACGGCGGTGGTGGACGGGGAGTCCACGAGGATGCGGGCGTTCTCCACCTCCAGGCGCTCGCTGCCCAGGACGAGGCGCACCTTGGTGCCGGTGAGGTAGGTGTTGCCCTGGCGGGCCTCCGGGGAGCCCGTCACCACCAGCACGCCCGAGGGCACGTCGTAGTCGGCGCGCTCGCCCCGGGCCTGCCGGTCACCGTCCACTGCGCGCACGTTGCCGGCGCACACCACGCGCGTCACCTGGCGGGTGGCGTTGTAGTAGCCGGTCATCTTCTCGCAGCGGATGTCCATGGTCTGGTGCTTCACCACCACGTTGCCGGTGAGCACCGCCTGGTTGCGGTCGCCGGTGACGTGGTCCGCGGCCAGGTCCACCGGGTTGCGCAGGCCGGTGGGCGCCAGCGACGTGCCCGGCGCGGGCGGCGGCGCGGCCGGAGTGCCCGCGTCGGGAGGCTTCGCGGCGGGCGCGGTGGGGGCACCCGGCTTCGGGGCCGAGGCTGCCGGAGTGGCCTGCGCGACGGCCGGTGCGCCAGGAGCGGCGGGCGCGGCGGCCTGGGAGGACGCGGGCTGGGCCAGGAACAGCGCCATCACGAGGAACTCAATCACTCCGTCGCTCCACCCAGCACGGCTTGGACCGTGCCCTCGAAGGTGAACGTCTGGTCCGCGGAGGACAGCGTGAAGCGGTCCGCCCGCATCTGGTAATCCGGGCCCCTCATCGTCACGCCCTCGTCGCCGTGGGCCCGCCGCGCGTCCGAGTCGTAGGTCAGCCGGGGGGTATTGGCCACCAGGCCCTCCGCCGTCTGCACGACGACACCACCCGACCCCACCCACCTCTTGGACGCGAGGCTGCCATCCATATTCGGCGCGGTGATGGTGGTGCCCTCTTGCTGGGAGGCGGGCGAGCCCTTGCCAGGGGGCAGGCGCACGACGACCTCGGTGGCCTGCACCTCGCCCCCCGCGCGCCGGTAGTTGACGCGCGAGGCGGTGCCGGAGACCTGGAGCGTGTCGCCCTCGTAGGAGCGCAGGTGCGCGCCCTCCAGCACCACGTCCGGGCGCGGCTCGTTCGCGGCGCCCGGGGCCGGACGGCGCGGCGCGCAGGCGGTGGCGAGGAGTCCCAGGAAGCTCAAGGCAAGCAGGCGCGGCACGAGGCCCTCCTTATCACCGCGCCGGGGCGGACGGTGCGGCGGCGAGGGCCGGGGGAGCGTCCTCGGGAGGACGCGTCTTCCAGCGCTGATGCATCCACACCCACTGTTCGGGGGCGCGGCGGATGGCCGCCTCGATGCGCTGCGACAGGGCGGCGGTGAGGGCCTGCACGGCCGATTCACGCTCCGTCGCGTCCGGGTGCGGCACCTCTTCCATGGTGAGCCGGTAGCCCTGGCCGTCGCGCTGGCAGAAGCCCACCACCACCGCCGCGCCGGTGCGCAGCGCCAGGTCCGCCGCCGCGCGCGGGGTGGCCGCCAGCTCCCCGAAGAAGGGCACGAAGACGGACTGCACCTTGGTGTCCTGGTCGATGAGGATGCCCAGGATTTCGCCGCTCCGCAGCGCGCGGAGCATGGCCCGGGCCGCGCCCTCCTGGCCGCGCCAGATGCTCCGCACGCCGCCCTTCGCCCGGAAGTCCTCCACCAGCGCGGTGAGGCGCGGGTCACTGGTCTCCTTCGCGATGCTCTGGCTGGGGTAGCCCGCCTTCGCCACGCGCCGGGCGAGCAGCTCCCAGTTGCCCACGTGGCCGGACACGAAGACGACGCCCTTCCCCTTCGCCAGCGCGGCCTCCAGCACCTGGCGGTCCGCGTCCGGCCAGGACACCAGGGATTCCAGCCCGGCCTCCAGCGCCCGCGCGGAGGCGACCTCCAGGGCCGCGGCGGCCAGGTGGCGGAAGGCGTCACGGGCGAGCGCGTCACGTTCCGCCCCGGTCCTCTCCGGGAAGGCGCGGGCCAGCGACTTGAGCGCCTTCCTCCGCTCCCCACCCGCGAGCGCATAGGCCCAGCCGCCCAGGGTCATGCCCAGGGTGCGGGCCGTGTCCAGCGGCAGGAACTGGAGCAGGCGCAACATCCCGGCGATGAGCAGGTAGCGCAGGTAACGCTTGAGGCGCTTTGTTAAAGGGGGACGCTCCACGACGCGTCTCCATATCCCATGCGCGAATACAACTTCGACGGCCTCATTGGTCCGACCCACAATTACGCTGGCCTCTCGCCGGGCAACCTGGCGTCACAGCACCACGGCGGCCAGCCCAGCCACCCCCGGGAGGCGGCGCTCCAGGGGCTGGAGAAGATGCGCTTCGTGTCGGAGCTGGGCGTGGGCCAGGCGGTGCTGCCGCCCCAGCCGCGCCCCTCGCTGCGCACCCTGCGGGCCCTGGGCTTCACGGGCTCCGACGAGGAGGTCATCACCCGCGCCGCGCGCGACGGGGAGCACCTCTTGCGCCTCACCTCCAGCGCCTCCGCCATGTGGACGGCGAACGCGGCCACCGTGGCGCCTTCGGCGGACACCGCGGATGGCCGGGTGCACCTGACGCCCGCGAACCTCACGCAGATGTTCCACCGCGCCATCGAGGCGGACACCACGCACGCGGTGCTGCGCGCCATCTTCGCGGACACGAAGCACTTCCAGGTGCACGCGCCGCTGCCGGGCGCTTCGCACTTCGCGGACGAGGGCGCGGCCAACCACACGCGCCTCTTCACGCCGGGGCACAAGGCTGTGCACGTGCTCGCCTGGGGGCGCAGCGCCTGGCAGGACGTGAAGGGGCCGCAGCGCTTCCCCGCGCGCCAGACGCTGGAGTCCAGCCAGGCCCTGGCGCGGCTGCACCAGCTGGCGCCGGAGCAGGTGGTGCTGCCGCAGCAGCACCCGGACGGCATCGACGCGGGCGCGTTCCACACGGACGTGCTCGCGGTGGGCAACGAGCGCTTCCTCATGCTGCATGCGCTGGCCTTCGTGGAGCACCCGAAGCTCCTCCAGACGCTGCGCGAGAAGCTGGGCGACGCCTTCCGCTTCGAGGTCGCGACGGACGCCGAGCTGCCGGTGAAGGACGCGGTGCGCGCCTACCCGTTCAACTCGCAGGTGCTGTCGCTGCCGGACGGCAGCATGGCCATCATCGCGCCCATCGAGAGCCGCGAGACGCCCACCGCCCACGCCTTCCTGGAGCGCGTCGTCGCCGGGGACAACCCGGTGAAGGCGGTGCACTACCTGGACGTCCGGCAGTCCATGAACAACGGCGGCGGCCCGGCGTGCCTGCGTCAGCGCATCTCGCTCACGAACGCGGAGCGCGCCGCCATCACCGCGGATGTCTTCTACTCGCCGGCCCTGCATGAAGGGCTCGCGGCGTGGGTGCGCAAGCACTACCGCGACGTGCTCAAGCCGGAGGACGTGCGCGACCCGCAGCTCGCGCGCGAGACGATGACCGCGCTCGATGAGCTGACGCGCCTGCTCAAGCTGGGCAGCGTTTACGACTTCCAGCAGTGACGTGAGGTGGCCCGCCCGCCTGCCCTCCGGCGTACCCGACGAGGGCAGGCCGCCATGGCCGCCCCGTTCGGGTGGCAATGGCCGCCCGCGTCGTCCGGACACACCTTGTACGTGAAGGAGGTGATGTCCCCCATGATTCCGAGTGCCATTCAAAGCTATCTGCGGCGCCATCGCGTCCCCTTCGAGCGGTACGCCCACGCCCGGGCCGTGACCGCGATGGAGCTCGTGGACGCCCTCAACGTGCCCGGCTGGCGCGTGGCCAAGTCCGTCATCGTGCTGGCCGACCGGCAGCCCTGGATTGTCGTCGTGCCCGCGATGGCGACCGTGGACCTGCGGCAGGTCCGTCACACGCTGGGCGTCCGCACCGCGCGGCTCGCCGCCGAGTCCGAGTTCGCCGACCACTTCCCCGACTGCGAGACGGGCGCCGAGCCTCCCTTCGGCGAGCTGTATGGCCTGCCCGTCGCGATGGACGAGTCCCTGAGCGTCAACGAGCGGCTGCTGTTCCGCGCCGGTTCGCACGAGGAGGCCCTGGAGATGCGCTTCCAGGACTTCGCGCGCCTGGAGTGGCCGTTGGTCGCGTCCTTCATCCAGCCGCTCTCGCGTGAGGACGAAGAGAAGGCGCCGTCATACGGAGCGCCCGCGGAGGACTCAGGCGCGTCGGCCTGAGGTCCTCAGGGAGGGGGAGCGTCGCTGACCGCCGGTAACCCCGGCGGTTCCAGTTCCTGCCCCTTCGCGTCCTCCAGCAGCGCCTTCTTGTGTGCGTCCTGGAGCGCACGCTCGCGTTCCTCCAGCCGCGCCGCCCAGGCCTCACCCTCCGCGCGCCGCGCATCGGCGAGCGGCATGAGCCGCAGGCCCTCGTGCACCGAGCGCGCCGCCGCGTCGTAGCGCGACAGCAACTCCTGCAACCGGGCCACCGCGAAGTGGCTCTCCGGACCGGGCAGCAGCCCCACGACCGAGCGGCGCTGCTCCAGTGCCTGGGCCAGCAGGCCCTCCTTTTCGAAGCTGTCCGCCTCCAGCGACAGCAGGCGTGCGCGCTGCCGCAGGTCGGTCAGGTACGGCGCCATGGCGGCCAGCGTGTCCCGGGACCTGCGCGTGAGCCCGACCTCCTGCTGCCGCGTGGCCAGCGTGAAGGCCAGCTCCACGTCGTGGGGGAAGCGCTTCACGAGCGCCTCCAGGGACTCGAGTGCCTCCGCGCGCTTTCCCTGCGCACGCCACATGTCCGCGCGCAGCAGGTGCGTGGCCAGTGCGTCCTGGGCGCGCCGCTCCACCTCCGCGCAGGCCGCCTCCGCCGCGGGGAGCTCTCCCTGGGCCAGCCGTCCGCGTGTTTCCTGCATCCACAGCGCGGTGGCTTCGGGCCGGCCCTCGAAGTGTTCACGCGCCCAAGTGAGCCATTCGAGTCCCAGCGCTCTGCGCGAGGGCCCGGCGAGCAGCGCCTCCGCCAGCTCCACCACCTGCCCGGGCGCTTCGGACGTGAGGGTCTTCAGCTCCTCGACCGTGCGGGCACGGGGCATCGCCTCGCTGATCAGCACGCGCGTGTCCCCGGCCTCGTGCGCGAGCCGGTACTCCAGGAAGGCCTGCTCGCGCCGGCCCAGGTGCAGCAGTGCCCGTGCGGCCACGCGGTGCGCGGGCGCATCCAGGGGCCGCAGGTACAGCGTGTGATTGACGAAGCTCAGCGCGTCCTTCGCGCCTTCGGCGCCATTCGACACGGAGGCCATCGCCATCAGCCGGTACAGCAGGTAGTCCGCCGGGTGCACGTCGATGAGCTGGAGCCCCAGCGCTCGCACCTCCGCGCCCGGCGCCCGCGCCGCCACGCGCTCCGCCAGCAGCGCTTCCGCGTCCGCCATCCTCCGTTGTCCCGGCACGAGCGCGACGAGCATCACGACCGTGAGTCCCGCCGCCAGCGCCAGCGCGGGACCGGCGGGCAGTGTGCCCAGCTTCGTGCGGCGCGCGGCCATGCGCTCGGCTTCACGGGGCCGGGCCACCGCGCCCAGCACCACCGCGACCGCCACCGCGCACGCGGGCAACTCCAGGCTGAAGTCAAAGAGGTTGTGCAGCGCCAGCGCGGCCACACCGGACAGCGCCGCCAGCTCCACGGGCCCGTGGTCCTCGCGCCGAACGCGCTTCACGAAGGCCCAGACGCCCAGCCCGAGCAGCAGCAGTCCGGGCACGCCCCACTCCGCCGCCACCTGCAACACCGCGTTCTCCGGGTGCGTGAAGGTGTTGGGGTTGGGCTCGGTCTGGTAGCGCGGGAAGGCGGCCTCGAACGCGCCGCGCCCCATGCCCAGCACCGGGAAGGCGCGGGCCGCGCGAGCCATCATCGGCCAGGGCTCCATCTTGCCGCGGCGCAGGGACTCCACGCCGTCCACGGTGCGCGCCTCCGCCCACAGCTGATCCGCCGCCAGGTACGCGCCCACGGACAGCGTCGCCAGCAGTCCCAGCAGCACCGCCGCGCCCCGTCCCCACGCGGGCCGGGCGGCAGTGCGCGCCTCGCGACGCTGCTTCATCAACCACGCGGCGAGCAGCACCTGACCAAATACGAAGAACACGATGCCCGCGCGAGACAGAGACAGCAGCACGCCCGCGCCGGAGACGAGCGCCGCCATCGCGAAGGGCCACGCGCGCGAACGCGGCTGCTTCGACAGCGCGAGCCCTACCGCCACCGTCGCGCACAGCCCCAGGAAGCCCGCCAGGTGGTTGGGATTTCCGAACGGCGTCACCAGCGGCGGCCGCGCATGCACGTACGCCCGCAGCCCGAACAGCGTCTCCACGCCGAACAGCGCATGCCCCAAGCCCACCGTCGCCACCGCCGCGCCCGTGAACGCCAGGACCGCGAGCAGCCGCTGCCTCGACGCTCGAGCGCGGCACACCTGCACCGCCGCGACGAACGTGAGGAGATAGGCCATGTGCTTCGCCAGCTCACGCCAGGTGGCGGAAGGCTCCAGCGACACCGGCCGCCAGCCCGTGAGCCCCAGCGGAACGAGCACGTCCTCGCGCAGCGCCGCGGCCTCCGGACTCACCCATGCGAGCAGCCCGGGTGGCAGTGGCACGAGTTGCAACGCGCACAGCACCCCGGCGCCCACCAGCGGCGCGGCGAGGAGCGGCACGCGCGGGGTCTCTCCCTGCCTACGGGCCCCCACGAAGGCCAGCACCGCCGCGGCCCCGGACAGCACGCCCAGCGGCCAGGACACCCAGTGCGCCGCGCCGCCAAGCGCCACCGGGCCCAGCACCACCAACGCCGCGAGCGCCACTTCCGCGTAGACGGTGTACCGGGAGACGCGGTGGGAGCCAGGAGCCATGCGCGGCGCGGGAGTATGTCACGCTCTTGGCGAGCCTCCGGAGCTTGTCCCCTCGGCCAGCGGGCGTGACGCCTGGACGCCTCCTCCCCGGGAGCGGCCTTCTTCCGGGGCCTGGGCCCGCGAATGAACGCGCCGCCCGGGACACCGCTTGCATCCGGGGAACCATCTGGCATCTTCCCCCGACCCCATGCGTCGCTTCCTGCTCACCGCCGCCGTCCTCTGCGCTTCCCTCTCCGGACTCACCGCGTGCAAGACCGCATGCCGCGAGTTGTCCGAGAAGCTCTGCGAGTGCGCCCTGAACTCGGTGGAGAAGCAGGCCTGCCAGCAGCGCGCCGCCGACGAGGAAGGCCGCGTGGAGCCCGTCGCCGAGGACGAGGCCGTCTGTGAGGCGAAGCTCGACGGCTGCGACTGCCGCACCATCGAGACCGAAGAGGGCAAGAAGGCCTGCGGCCTCGCTCGCTGAAGTCGCGTTGCCGCGAGGCTCAGGCCTCAGCGACCCGGGAAGCGCCCACGCATCACCCGCTGAACGCCGGCCGCTGAAGGGACGGCGCCCGGCATCTCCCGCGGACTAAGCGCCCGGCACCACGGGAGCCGGAGCAGGTCGCGCGGACGCGCCATCCACCCACGGCTGAAGCCCGCGCCGCACCCGCGTGCGCCACGGCGTCTCCACCCACCGGTGCACCGCCACTGACGCGGGCACCAGCAACACCAGCAGCACCGCCAGGAAGCGCGTGGGCGACGACAGGTCCACAAACCACTCCAACGCGTACACCAGCTCGCTGACAGGGTACTGCAACAGGTATAGCGCGTAGCTGGCTCCGCCCAGGTGCACCAGCCACGGCCTTGCCAGCACCTGCCCCAACACACCGCCACCGCGCGCCAGCCCGTACACCAGCAGCGCCGAAGCGGGCGCCAGCAGCGCGTTGTGCATCAGCGGATACGGAATCCGCGCGCCCTGCGAGAAGCCCGCGACCAGCAGCGCCGCGCCCGCCAGCGCCATCACCGCGCCAGAGCGCCGGGACGCCACCGTCGCCGCCGCGCGCTCCCGCACGAACACGAGCCCCAAGAGCACGCCCAGCAGGAACTCTGGCAGGCGCATCAGCGGGTTGAACTTCACCACCGTCAGCCACATGCCGCCGGACGCCGCATTCAGCGTGCCCGGCCCATCCGGCCGCAGCACCAGGTAGAGCACCGGTGGCAGCAGCCCCAGCAGCCACACGCCCACCAGGGCCGCCGTCATGCGCGCGCCCCGGAAGCGTTCCAGCCGTCCTGCCAGCGCGGGGAACACCGCGTAGAAGAACGCCTCCACCGACACGGACCAGGCCGGCGGGTTCCAGTACAGCGCCAGCTTCGGCACCCACGACTGGAGCAGCATCAGCACGGTGAGCCCCGCCGTGGTCAGCTTCGCCGCCGCCACCGGCACGGAGTTCGCCGCCAGCGAGCCCTGCGCCGTGGGCACCGCCGACAGCAGGAACATCAGGAGGAACACCGGGTAGACGCGCGCCACCCGCGCGCTCCAGAAGGCCCGGGCCGAGGTCTGCATCCCGCCGACCGTGTCCACGTAGTTGTACGCGAGCACGAAGCCGGACAGGAGGAAGAAGACCCCCACGGACGCATAGCCGGAGGCCATCACCTGCACCATCCACTCCGGCGCCACGCCCTTGAGGCACGGGGTGCCGAAGTGGAACAAGACGACGTGCAGGGCCGCCAGGAAGCGCAGCCCTGTCAGTGCATCCAGTGAGCCCCCGGACTGCTGCTTCATCTACTTGCGGCCGATGCCGAAGTAGGTGAAGCCCTGCTCACGCATGCGCGCGGGCTGGAAGATGTTGCGGCCGTCGAAGATCACCGGCGACTTCATCAGCGACTTCATGCGCGCGAAATCCGGGTGGCGGAACTCGTTCCACTCCGTCACCACGAACAGGCCGTCCACGCCCTCCAGCGCGTCGTACGGCAGGTCCGCGTAGCGGATGCGGTCGCCGAAGACGCGCTTGGACGCGTGCGCGGCCACCGGGTCGTGCGCGATCACCGTCGCGCCCTTGCCGATGAGGCCCTCGATGACCTCGATGGACGGCGCCTCGCGCATGTCGTCCGTCTTCGGCTTGAACGCCAAGCCCCAGACGCCGAACTTCTTGCCCTCCAGCGTCCCGTAGTGCTTCACGGCCTTGTTCACGAGCAGCTTCTTCTGCCGCTCGTTGGTGCGCTCCACCGCGCGCAGCAGGTCCAGCTCCAGGCCGTACTCACGCGCCGTCGTGACGAGCGCCTTCACGTCCTTGGGGAAGCAGGAGCCGCCGTAGCCCACGCCCGGGAAGAGGAACGGGTAGCCGATGCGCTTGTCCGCGCCCAGGCCCTTGCGCACGAAGTCCACGTCCGCGCCCACCTTCTCGCAGAGCGCGGCCACGTCATTCATGAACGAGATGCGCGTCGCGAGCATCGCGTTGGCCGCGTACTTCGTCAGCTCCGCGGAGCGCGTGTCCATGAACAGGATGGGGTTCTCCGTGCGCACGAACGGCGCGTACAGCTCCCCCATGAGGGTCCGGGCGCGCTCGGTGTCCGCGCCAATGACGACGCGGTCCGGCTTGAAGAAGTCGTCCAGCGCGGCGCCTTCCTTCAGGAACTCCGGGTTGGAGACGACGTCGAACTCCACGTCCGTCACCTTGGCGATGGCTTCGCGAACCTTGTCCGCGGTGCCCACCGGCACGGTGCTCTTGTCCACCACCACCGTGTACTGCTTCATCGCGCGGCCCACCGCCTGCGCCGCCGCGAGCACGTACTGGAGATCCGCCTCGCCGCTCTCACCTTCAGGGGTGCCCACGGCAATGAACACGGCCTGCGCGTTCTGCACGCCCTCCGCCAGGTTCGTGGTGAACGTGAGGCGCTTCTCCTTCACGTTCTTGCGGATGAGTTCCTCCAGACCCGGCTCATAGATGGGAACCTGTCCATCCTGGAGCATGCGGATCTTCCGCTCGTCGATGTCCACGCACGCGACGTCGTTGCCCGAGTCCGCGAAGCAGGTGCCCGCGACGAGTCCGACGTAACCCGATCCGATAATGGCAATGCGCATTCTTTGAGTGTCCTGGTTTCGACAGGTGGCGTCATGAACTCATACGCCGACCGGAGCACTGAAAGAAAGCCCGGGCACGAAGGACCGCCGAGCGACCAGACAGCCTCATCGCCCCGTGAGGAGACGTCGCAGTCGATCCACACCCCGCAGGGCGGAGGAACGTCCGGGGGTGCTCACCGGACCCACCACGCCCCGGTCCAGAAGCTCACGGGTCGCGCGGCGCAGCGGCGGGAACGCGGCGGTGGCCTGCGCCTCCGCCTCCGGGAACAGACGCGCCACGATGGCCAGCGACGTGTAGAGGGCGCGCTCCAGGCCGAACGCCTCCGCGCGCGACAAGAGCGCCGGGACGTCCATCGGGCGCGAGTACACGCCGCCCATCCAGGTGGCGCCGGTGATGAGCTCGCGCAGGTCCACGAACGACAGCCACGGCACGTCGTACCCGTGGTGGGCCTGGTCCAGCGCAGTGAGCAACAGCGCGTCCTCCAGCTCCGGACGGAAGACGGACTGCCCGTAGACCTTCATGGGTCGGGCGCGCTCGAAGATGCCGGCCAACTGCTCACGTCGGTTCGCGCCCAGCACGTCCGCGTAGAGGTGGATGGGGGTGCGGCCGTCGGACACGACGCGCGCGGCGCCGCTGTTCGTCGTGTCCTCCTCCGGGACGAACTCGTGGTTGGACAGGTAGCCGGCGAAGCCGTCCACGTCCATGCGGCGCACCAGCACCTGGATGTCCAACACGGGCCGGAAGCCCACGTGCGGATAGAGCGCCTCCGCGAAGGCCGCGCCGCCCAGGAGCAAGAGCTTGCGGCCCTCCAGCTGATCCACGATGCGCTTGAAGTGGACCAGCTTCATGACGTTGTCGTTCACGGAGCCGGTGTAGATGGACATCATCCGGTCGCGGGCCCACTCGGGCGCATCGCCGCCGCCCATCCGGTACTCCAGGTTGTACGCCGCGAGCGGCGCCAGTCCCTGCGCGATGGCCCAGTCGACGTACGCCTCCCAGGGCGCGCCCCGGAGCTTTCCGCGCGGGGGCTCGAAGGAGGACAGGACCCGGAAGGTGTCGAGGAGGCTGGGCGCCATGGTGCGGCACCTTTAATGGGCCGGGCCCGCCCGCCGCAATCACCGTCTTCCAGCGGGCGAGCGAACGGGCCGTGGCGCCCCTGGTTCCGCGCCCGTCCCGGGAGGGGTCCGGGCGCCACGCAGCCGCCGCAGCGCGTACCGCACCATGGGCCGGGCCCGGGGCGCCAGGGCCAGCTTCGCGGCGACCCACGCCGGCTTGTTCCGCGCCAGCTCCGCGCCCACCAGCCGGGGGCCGGAGAACAGCCGCGTCGCCAGCGCGCGCTGCCACCGGGGCGGGGCCAGCGCCTTGAGCACCCAGGCGGGCACGGGCGCGTCCAGCAGCCGGTGCGCGGCGTCCCACGCGTACCAGACCAGGTGGGGCAGCTCCGTGCGCCGAGCGCGCGTCACCACCCGGTCCCAGTCGAGCCGGGGGTGCGCCCGCGCCAGCAGCTTCAGGTCGAACAGCCAGGCCAGCCGCTGCAGCAGGTGGTTGCTCGCGTGCAGGGACAGGTACACGGCCTCGTCCTCCGGGCACAGGTAGCGCACGGGGTGGCCGTCCAACGTCGCGTCCACCGCCCGCGCCACCATGGCGTCGCCCTCCAGCGACAGGCCGTAGCCCGTGAGCGCGCGGTAGTGCAGCTCCACCAGCCCGTCCGGACCGGTGAGCTCCACGTGGTGCGCGTCGTCCCGGTCCACGTCGCCGGCCTGGGTGGTGAGCCCCATCCCCTCCAGCGCGTGCACGGCGCACAGCACCCGGGCGCGCGGCACCAGCAGGTCCACGTCGTTCGTCGCGCGCTGGAGCGGCTCCGGGTAGAGCCTGCGCGCCAGCCCGTAGCCCTTGAGCAGCACCGGCGTCACGCCCAGCGCCGTCAGCGCCGTCAGGCTCCGCGACAGGAGCGACCGCACGCGCATGCCCCGCGCCGCGCTCAGCCGGGCCTCGCGGGTGAGCAGCGAGGCGGCGTCCGGGCTCAGCGTCCAGTCCGCCTTCGCGAGCGCGTGCTCGACGAAGCCCGCCAGGCCGTGGCGCACGGCGGCCTTCACCAGCGCGTCACAGTCTCCTTCGTTCGAAGGCCCGGGAGCGTCCGGCACTTCCGGCCACGCATGGAGCAGGGTCAGCAGGGCCGGGGAGGAGGCCATGGACTCACCGCCGGAGCGCGATGATGCGCTGGGGCTCCGCGGCCTCCAGCGCGACCAACTGCCCCACGCGCTCCGCCACCACGTCCGCGACCACCTCCAGCGCCAGTGCCTCGTCCTGGTCGATGGCGGCCCGGCCGTCGCGCCAGACCAGGCGCAGCGCGCCGAGCAGGGCCTCCTCCTCCTTCACGTCCAGACGCACCTCCAGCGCGGACGCGGCGCCGGCGTCCGGGTGCTGGGACTCGAAGACGACGCCCGCGTTCACGTCCTCGTGCGGGCGGCGCAGGCGCAGCTCCAGCGCGGACAGGCTCAGCCCCTCGGACAGCGGACGGACGGCGTTCCACACGTCCTGGAACGAACCGGCCGCGCGCACCGCGGCGGTGACGGAGCGCACCAGCGAACGCAGCTCCAGGTTGCGCTGGCGCGTCTGATGGACGGCGTCCATGTGGCGCATGTCCAGGTAACCCAGCTTGCGCATCAGCACCATGATGACCACGCCGATGCCGCTGAGCAGCAGCGCGCTCTGCAGGCTGTTGGCGAAGCTGAGCCCCAGCGCGGCGAGCATGAACAGCGTGCACAGCGCGTAGAGCACCAGCACGGTGGTGCGGTGGGACAACAGCAGGCGGCTCATCAGCCGGTGGTGGATGTGCTCCTTGTCCGCGCTGAACATGGGTCTGCCCAGCAGCGAGCGGCGCACCATGGCGAGCAGCGTGTCCATGATGGGCAGGCCCAGCGCCATCACCGGCACGAGCAGCGCCACCGCGGTGCCGCTCTTCGACGACGTCTTGATGGACACCGCCGCGAGCACGAAGCCCAGGAACATGCTGCCCGTGTCCCCCATGAAGATGGAGGCCGGGTTGAAGTTGAACACCAGGAACCCGAGGATGGCGCCCGCGAGCGCCACCATCAGCAGGCACAGCAGCACGTCCCCGCGCATCAGCGCGAGCAGGAAGTGGGTGCCCACGCCGAAGAACGCGACGCCGCCCGCCAGCCCATCCAACCCGTCGATGAGGTTGAGCGCGTTGATGACGCCCACCACCCACAGCACCGTCAGCGGCAGGCTCAAGAGCCCCAGCGTCAGCTCCGCGCCGAAGGGGTTGGCCAGCACCTCGATGCGGAAGCCCAGCGCGTACAGGCCCAGCGCGACCGCGAACTGCACGGAGAACTTCAGCTTCGCGCCCGCGCCCTTGAGGTCGTCGTAGAAGCCCAGCCCCGCGATGATGGCGCCGCCCACGAAGAGGCCGACGATGAGCGACGTCTGCGAGACGAACTGGTCCCCCACGCCCGAGTCCACGAGGAACAGCGCGCACAAGGGCGCGAAGAAGCCCCCCACGATGCCAATGCCGCCCAGCCGCGGGATGGGCCGCACGTGCACCTTGCGGCTGGAGTTCACCTGGTCCAACCAGCCCCACGCCAGCGCACGCTCACGCACGCGCCACGTGAGCACCAGCGCCACGAGGAGCGACACGAGGAAGGCGACGAAGAAGGTGACCATGCGAGAGGAGTGTCCACCCGCATCGTGACGGCCACCGGAGCAGCGCGTCAACGTCCTGGCGTCGCAGATGCGTCACGACCCGCTTGCCTCCTTGCTGGTGCGGGCGGTGATGTCGGGCCAGGTGAGTCCTCCAGGCGTCACATCTGCGGGCCCGCGAGCAACGCCGCGCCAATGGCGCCGGACAGGTCCCCCAACTCGGCGATGCGCATCGCGGGCTTGCGCTCCGTGATGAACAGGTGCGGGCGCATGGCGTCCTGGATGTGGCCCATGTACACGGGGCCCAGCCGAGAGCCGAGTCCTCCTCCGATGACGACGGCCTCCAGGTCCAGCAGGTTGACGACGGAGGCGAGGGCCACGCCCAGCATGTCGATGGCCCGCTCGATGAGCCGCGTCGCCAGCGGGTCCTTCTGCTTCAGCGCGCTCTCCCAGACGCTGCTGGACAGGCGCGTGCGCTTCTTGTCGCGCATGATGTCGAAGAGGAGGGTCTTCTCCCCCTTCCTCGCCGCCGAGCGCGCCTTGCGCTCCATGCACGCGCGCCCCGCGTAGGCCTCCAGGCAGCCGCGCCGGCCGCAGCCGCAGCGTGCGCCGTTGGGCTTCACCACCATGTGGCCAATCTCGCCGGCGGAGCCCTGCCCACGCCACGGCACGCCGTTGAGCACCAGGCCTCCGCCCACGCCCGTGCCCCACCACACGCCCAGCACGGAGCGGTGGTCGCGGCCCGCGCCCAGCTTGTACTCGGCCGCGACCGCCACCTGGACGTCGTTGCCCAGCACCACCTTGCCGCCGCCCACGAGGTCGCCCAGGTCCGACGCCAGCGGATAGGGCTCGTCCCAGCCGCCCGCGACGTTGGCCGTGTGTGAGAGCGTGCCGCGGTTCGCGTCCACCGAACCCGGCACGCCCACGCCCACGCCCGCGAGCTTCGCGGGCTCGATGCCCACGGTCCGTGCGGCCTCGCCCAGCGTGCCGTAGAGCTCCTTCACCACCTCGCCCGGGCCGCCCGTCGCGGGGGTCATGTGGCGGGCCCGGCCCAGCACGCCGCCGCGCGCGTCCACGATGACGGCCTCGATCTTCGTGCCGCCCAGGTCGATGCCTCCCCAGACGCGGGCCTTGTCGTTGCGCGCCCCGTTCCCCGCGCGGTGCCCGTTCCTCGCTGACGCGTCGGCCATGTCCTGCCTCCGTGGTTCGCTCGCGGCACAATCTGCGCAGCGCGGGCTCGGACCCGGCCGCCGTACCGGGCACGCCCGTGTCCGCC